>SCRC01000090.1 GCA_004297945.1 Candidimonas sp.
TCGGGTTCTATAACTGTACGCGGTTGCATTCCACCTTGGGGTATGTCGCGCCTGTTCAATATGAGTTACATGCTGAAACGAACTACCTAACATAGTGTCTGAATTTACTTGACCACTACAGTGTTTCAAACTCCTTGAACGAGCAATTCCAAGTATCGCGTGTCAGGCACTGGGTTGTAGCGGTACGGCGGAATTTCGTAAAAGCCGAGAGATTCGTAGAGACGCTGTGCGGCAAGCATGGATGACAAGGTGTCGAGCCTGATGCGTTCATAGCCGATCTGCTTCGCTCGTGCTATTGCCGCTTGAGAAAGGCGGCTGCCAATGGCCTGGCCTCGGCCGGCAGGTCGGACGTAGAGCCGTTTAAGTTCAGCGATAGCCGGAGGCTCGAGGGCTCGAAGCGCTACACATCCGAGAGCAATATCGCCTTCCCAAGCCAATAGCAGGGCGCCTTGCGGAGCGGCGTAGTGGCCGGGGAGCGTAGCCAGCTCGTCGGCGAAGCCCTGAAACCCCAGATCGACGTCGAGGGACGCGGCGTATTCCTCGAATAGAGACGCGGCCGTTGAAATGTCGTCTGGCGTGTCTGCTTCGCGTATGACTATCATGTGAAGTGTTTTTATATATGGCTTAACGTGCTGTAGCTATTTTATGGCTTAGCCTTAATCAGGCCCATTAGACAGTGTTTTTTCGAATTTTGGCCAGTGTTGCTTGATAATGCCAGCCAGCTTGTCGAAGGCCGGGCGGATCTGCTCGCTCGGAACGCAACTGTATCCCAATAATAAGCCACGTCTGGCAATGCTTGCATTCGCATAATAGCTAGAAAGCGGACGGGTAATAATACCTTCGATTCGTGCGTGGCTGCTGATAGCTTGATCGTCGCAATTATCCGGTAGCCCAAGAACAAGATGTAGTCCAGCTTCGCCATCAATAACACCGGCTTTGCCAGCAAAGTGATGTTGAATTGCTTCTTGCAAAATGCCAAGACGTTCGGCGTATAAAACCCGCATGCGTCGGATATGCGACCCAAAATGCCCCTTGCGCATGAACTCTGCCAACATCGCTTGAGTGAATATCTGCCCGCCCCGGTATAGCTCAGACAGCCCAATGGCCAACGGATCAGCCAATGGCTCGGGCACAACTAGAAAGCCGATGCGTAATCCGGGGAACATTGTTTTGCTGAAGGTTCCCGTGTATAAGACCCTATTGCTTTTATCCAAGCCTTGTAATGACGCCAGTGGTCGACTGCCATAACGGAATTCGCTGTCGTAGTCATCTTCGAGAATCCACACATGATGGGCTGCGGCATATTCCAGCAACATTCGTCTGCGCGCGAGGCTCATTACTGCGCCGAGTGGATATTGGTGCGACGGCGTCACAAAGATGAAACGCGGCGGCTTATGCAAGTGGGGGTGATTCATCTGCATTCCCTCTGCATCAACCGTAATTGGAACCTGTTCAATTCCCAGTGAGTCCAGCACACTGCGAGTTCCCCAATAAACGGGATCTTCGACCCAGGCTTGATCTCCGGATTGACCCAGCAACTTTACGGCCAGATCAATGGACTGGTGTACGCCGGTAGTTATAAGTACTTGCTTGGCGCTACAGTTGACGGAGCGCGAGACGGATAGATAGTCGGCTATGGCTTCCCGTAGAGGCAAGTGCCCGCCTCGCGGCCCGTAGGTAAGCAGTTCCGAGCGCGACCGATACCAAACCTTGTTTTGTAAACGGCTCCAAATTTTGTTGGGGAATTGAGTTACATCAGGTGTGCCAGTCGTGAAGGCCCCCCATCGAGGGTCGCTTACACCTGCCCGTTTAATCAAATTTTCTCCACGTGGCGAGAGGCCGTATTTATGGGGAAGGTCTGGCTTTAGGGGAGGGCTGGCCAAGCTGTCAGGAATTTGATCGGGAATCGTATCGGTAATAAATGTACCGGATCCAGGTCGGGCTTCCAGGTACCCTTCCGCTATTAATTGCTCGTATGCGAAAGTAATAGTGTTGCGAGAAACGCGTAGCTCTCGCGCCAATTCACGTGATGAAGGCAGCTGTATGCCAGCCTCGAGCAAGTGAGCAAGAATTGCTTCTCGAATAATTCGATAAATCTGCAAATTGAGCGGGTTTTTACGTGACGAATTTGCGGCGTCAGAGTTGCGCTCAATTTTTTGCAATAAAAAATCAGAGAGTAAGGTAGCGCGCAAGGGGCCAGATCCTTGGAGTTGAACCGCATCGCTATTATTGCGTTCTACACATAGCAGCATACCGCATTGGCCCATGAAATACGATGGCAAGCACGATAGTCTGCCATCGTGTAAATCTTGGGTGCTATGTCTGTCTGGCAGTCAGAGTATTTTCAATTTTCGGGCTGCGGCCGGCTTGAATTTTACGAAATTCGACCGGATCGCCATTTATCAGTTTAAGCATCGAAAGGCCATGCATATCGACAGGGGTTGTTCCGGCAGCAACGCTGTCATCAAGCCGTACCCATGCGCGCAATGGTGCGCAACGACGGCTATCGAGTTCGATAAGATCGTCGTGTGCAACCCCCGCTTTCTCTGCATCGGCAGGATTCATTCGGCAGACGCGCCTATGGCTAACAGCCCCATCTTCATAACAAGACGGAGAGTTCACGGTTTGTAATTGCAAGACCGATCGGCGCAGATGTTCTCGTCGAATAGTGGTTGCTGATTCATCAACACTGCCATCGGATGTGAAGACAACGCCATATATCTCGTCTACGGATTTTTGTGAGACAAGCCCTTCCTGGCGGTCGATTCTGACCCATTCGGGATCGCGCCCAAGGGGGTCGCCGTATCCACCGCCACCCGCCGAACGCATAATAACGCTGGCGCCTTCTTCGATCACGCTTCCTGCGACTTTTCCGGGACTGTCGAATTCTTCGATTGCACCATTGCGTTCTATCCAGGCTCCGACGGGCAAGCCCGACCGTCCCCCGAATACCCCGAATGCGGGCACGATCGCTCCGTCGGATAGCAGCGAATAGGTTGCCTGCGGAGCCAAGATTTTGATTTTCCGTGTCATCGATAGCCCACCGCGCGTTGTGCCGGCACCACCTGAGTCTACGGCAAGGCGAGAGCTTTCCACCAGTAACGGCATTCTGCTTTCGATGACTTCGGTTGACTGAACGGTTACCAGATCGCCCCAATCGATAGGCGCCATCGCGCTGGGGCCATCGTCTTGGGCGAACGCGCCATTGCCGCCCGAGGACCATTCATAATGCACCCATTCTTTGCCTGCACGTTTGTCAAAACCACCCAATAAATTGTGGAAAGACGTACGGCATAAGTCGCCGGCAACTTTGTCTGGAGCAACTTGCGCTAGCGCTCCCACCATGGTGGCAATGACGCGCTTGCGTATTTCGCCATGTGAGCCGGCCGGGGCCGGTCGCTGGACGTTAACGATAGTTCCTTCAGGCGTGATGACTTCGATGGGTCTGAACGATCCTTGATTTAGAGGAGCTTGCGGATCGAAGATGGATTTCATGGCGATAAAAACCCCTGCACTGGAAACCGCCGCTGTTGAATTGACAGGGAAAGGCACTTGTGCCGAGGCACCCGTGAAATCAGCGGTCATCTGATCGCCGTTTATGGTCAGTTTCAATGGTAGAAGTAAAGGTTCGAACTGCCCGCCGATAAACGTTTCCAAATAATCTTCGTAGTGGTAGACCCCATCTGGCAAGGCCGCAATACAAGCACGCATACGGGTTTCCGCGCGATCAATGTCCATGCGGCTGGCCTGCAAAAGTGTGTCTACGCCGTATTTATCGCAAATCTCGTTGATCCGTCTTTCGGCCACGCGACATGCGGCCAGACTGGCATTGAAATCCCCCAATCGCTCTTCTGGTACGCGCATATTGGCGAGCATGAGTTCCAGCACGGCTTCGTTGGTCTTGCCGGCTTCCACTATTTTCATGGGCGGGATACGTATCCCTTCCTGATATATATCGGTGGCTTTTCCGGACATGCTGCCCGGCACCATACCGCCTACGTCGGACCAATGCGCCCGAACCGCAGGGAAAAAGATTAATTTACCCTCCCTGAAAACAGGGTAAACGATGGTGACATCGTTAAGATGGGTGCCGCCACTATAGGGGTCGTTGAGGATGATGATATCGCCGGGGACAATGGACGGCCCGAGTTTTTTCATGGTTGAGCGTACGGACCAGGGCATCGGGACAATATGTGAGCCAATGTCTTCCGATTGGGCGATCACCTGGCTGTCGGGATCGAACAGGCCGCAAGAGAAGTCCTTAGCGTCGTAAATGGCGACGGAATTGGCGGTACGGCATACTGTTGCGCGCATTTCGCGAACGGTAGATATAAGGGCCTGCGTGAGCACTTCAAGAGTAATGGGATCAATATTCATTTTCTTCCTTGGCGCTGGCGCAAAATGAGGCAGCCGACCAGATCAAGTTCTACCGTCCATCCTTCCGGGACGACTGTCGTGGAGCCCTCTTCTTCTACGAGCAGCGGGCCTTCAAGCGTGCTCTCGGGAGGGAGCAGGTCGCGGTTGTAAATGGGGGTTCGGATGGCCGCAGCATTAACATACACAGGCCGATGGCCTGACAAGGCAGCAGCCAGAGAGCGTTCTTCTGGATTGATTCCCGGAAGCTTTGGCTTTGCCGATATGCTCCAGGCTACGACTCTGTAGCTGACGATTTCCATCGATGATTGCGATTTTGCACCATAGCGCGAAACGTACATATCTTCGAATGCTTGTTCAATTTTCTCGATGCTTGTGACATCGAAGTTGACAGCTACGGGCAATTCGAATGATTGGCCCGAATAACGCATGTCCAGCGTCGCCGAAAAGATGCGGCCTGCCTTGTCAAAGCCGGCGGCGTCAAATTCTTCGTGGCCTTGCAGGGCCAGCTCGTTGAGCAGGTTTCGGACTGTGTCGATTTCCGTGCTTTGTGTTGATGAAATTCGGGTTTTTACATAATCGCGCCGAGCATCGGAAACAAGAAGTCCCAACGCTGAAAAATTACCGGGCAGCGGTGGAACGAGTACAGTGTTCATGCCTAATTCGGCTGCAACGTCCACAGCTTGCAACGGCCCGGCTCCGCCGCAGGGCAGTAGGGCAAATTGCCGGGGATCCTGGCCGCTCATGATCGAGACTTCCTTGATGGCGCTTGCCAGCGATATCGTCGCAATGCGTATAATCCCTTGGGCCATCTCTTCTACGCCAAGCCCCACTTTTTGCGCCAATCTGCCTACGGCGTCTCGAGCTGCCTGAGGATCCAGGTGTATTTCCTTTCCCAGTGGCCGGTCCGCGCTCAGCAGTCCCAGTACGACATTGGCATCGGTGATGGTTGGTAATATGCCTCCTCGTCCATAACATGCGGGCCCGGGCTTGCTGCCCGCTGAACGCGGTCCGACAGTCAGGAAGCCACTGTCGGTGCTGCTGGCAATGCTGCCACCGCCTACGGCGATTGTATGTATATCGATCTGGCGGACTTTAACCGGCAGCGCGCCCACATGCCCATCGGTAGTCATTGCGAACTCCGAGTCGTGTATCAGGCATACATCGGACGACGTGCCACCGATATCGCATGTAATAAGGTTCGGATGATTTGTGATCTTTCCCACATGCACGGCGGCAATAACTCCGGCGGCAGGGCCCGAAAGCATAGTGAGTACGGGAATCGCATGGATTCGGCTGGCTGGCAGAGACCCCCCATTGGAGGTCATGATCTCCAGTTTTGTCTGCAGGCCATCCTTATGCAATTGTGTTTGCAGCTTGTGCAGGTAACGCCGCATTGCGGGCGCTATATAGGCATTAAGTACGGTGGTCGAGAACCGTTCGTACTCTCTATACTCTGGCAAGACTTCAGCCGATGTGACGATGACGCAATTGGGTAGCTTGCGTTGCAGAATCTGGGCACATCGCAGTTCGTGTTCGGGGTTGATATACGAATGCAGAAAACATACCGCTACCGCATCCACATTTTCGGCGGCCAAATGGTCGGCGATTGCCGCCACCTGTTTCTCGTCAAGGTTCCGAATAACAGTTCCGTCAGCGCGTAGCCGTTCATCTACTTCAAAGCACAAGGATCGAGGTATCAGCGGTTTGGACGGCGGGGCTTTGATGTTATATAGAGCCGTCCGATTTCCTCTGCCCACCACTAGTACATCTTTATGACCGGCTGTTGTTACTACGGCGACCCGCGCGCCCGTCAATTCGAGAACCGTGTTTGTGGCAACAGTGGTGCCGTGCACCATACGCTCAAGTCGATTAGCCTTGATCCCCATGCGTGCCATTCCAGCCAGAACACCCTCGGCCTGATTGTTCAGGCTTGATGGAATTTTTTCGATGGCAAGCGTTTGACTCTCTGTTTCGTAAAGAACGAGATCGGTGAACGTCCCGCCAACATCTACACCTAACCGTAACATGGGCTACTCCAAGAATTAACTACGGTTTTCAACTGGAAAGGCCTCGCGTTAGCCGGCTTCGCGCTGCGCGCGCAACCCCAACTCACGCAATATTTCATCGGTATGCTGGCCTAGTGCGGGGGCCGCTAGTTCTTGGTGAGCGCACCCAGCAGCGACGGGGCTGGCAATATACTTGAACTGCACGCCGTCATAGCGCTTGACCGTTGAAATGACAGGACGTTCTTTAATGTAGCCGCTGGAAAGGATTTGCGGAATAGTGTTCACGGGGCCGCAGGGGACATCGTGTTTGAGCAGTAATTCCAGAGCTTGGCCTGCCGTTCTGGAACGGAAGGCGGGAAGCAATAGTTGTTCAAGCTCATCGTAGTGTTCAATGCGTGCAGTGTTGTCGGCAAATCTTGGGTCGTGAATCAGAACTTCCAGATCGAGCGCTTTGCACATCGCTTGCCAATTGCGCTCTCCGTCGGCAGCCACCACGATAGTTCCGTCTTGGGTCGGGTAGGCCTGGAATGGCGTCACTTTAGGGTGTCGGCTACCTTCCCGGCGGGCGATCTCTCCCGCATTCAAGTAGCGTCCCACCGCATTTTCAAGCAATGCCAATTGGCAGTGCAGCATGGCGATGTCGACTCGGCTTGATTGCCCGGTTCGTTCGCGCTTGAATAACGCGGCAACGACGGCCAAAGCTGCGAAAACGCCCGACGATACGTCGGAGATGGACACGCCCACTGCGGTCGGTTCGCCGTCGCGCTGGCCCGTTATGCTCATCATGCCGCTCATGCCTTGTATCACCACGTCGAAGGCCGGGCGGTGCGCCAAAGAGCCTTCTTGTCCGAAGCCGGTGATGGAAGCCAGGATGAGCTTGGGGTTGAGTGTTTTTAGTTTTTCTGAGCTGAAACCCAATCGCGCAAGGACGCCAGCGCGAAAATTCTCTACTAATACGTCGGCCGTTTTTATTAGTTCTGTAAATTGTTGCTTGCCTTCTTCACTCTTGAGATCAATGACAATACTTCTTTTATTTCGATTTACACTGCCGAAGTAAGTGCTTTCGCCATGGGTAAATGGGCCGGTTTCCCGAGTCGGATCCCCATCGGGCCGTTCAACCTTGATTACATCGGCTCCCAGGCTGGCCAGCAGCCAGCAACAATAGGGCCCAGACAGGTGCATGGTTAAATCGATAACTCGAATATTTTTCAGCATTACTTCTTCCTATTGACCGCTAAAAACGGGGAAGCGCTTAGCGTGGATCGCGGCGAGTCCTTCGACCAGATCCGAACTGGAATAAATGGTTTCATACGCTCGCGAAATCGTCTGCTCAACGTCGGATTGTCTGTGGATGGCATTAAGAATTGACTTGGCCGCGCTGATTGCCAGCGGTGCGCCGGCTACAATTTGTTGAGCAAACTCGTTTACGACAGTGTCCAGCTCATCTTTTGGAACGACAATGTCAATGAGGCCCAATGACTTTGCCTCTGGCGCAAGTATGCGGCGCCCCGTAAACATCAGCATCTTGGCGCTTGACGGCGTCGCATGATCCAGAATCAGTTCGTGTTCGTAAGGACTTAGCATGAGCCCTATCAGGGCGATCGGAAATCCGACTTTGATTTCGGCTGCGGCAATACGAAAGTCGCTGGCTAGAGCAAGAAGGCAGCCCCCCCCAATAGCATGGCCCGCCATGCGCGCAATGACAGGTAATCTACTTTTTGCCATGGCGTGATACAAACGTGTGATTTTCTCGTCGTAAGCGCGCGCGTTCGCGGGTGAGGCGAAGGCTGTCGGCAACTCGTCGAGATCGGCCCCAGAAGCAAATGCATTTGTCCCTGTCCCACTGAGAATGACCACACGAGTTGAATTATCGTGCTCGGCAGCGGCCAAGGCACTTACTAATTCCTCGATGGTTTGCTGCCCTAAGGCATTGCGCTTGTTGGGCCGGTTGATATAAATGTGGGCGATACCGCTCGATTTCTCAAGCGTGACATGACTGCTATCGCCGTCTTTGGCTATTTTGGTCATTGGTTACCTCTCACGATCCGTATGCGGGTCTGTGGCCATGCACTAGCCTGGTCAAGTTGGCGTGGTGCGCCAAGGTATTTTCTCGGCGGCATTGAACACATTCAGGCCACTAACGCGTCTCTATTGGTATTTATGATAAAGACTTGCAGGCGCAGCAATATAGTGCCACTTGCGTTTATTTAGTAGGGCCACTTCGGTCGCGGTAACGGTCTTTTCTGGCACTCTTGGCTATGCCACAGCCATCTGGGTTTGACTGCGTGGCGGTAGCGGCCATTTTCATGCATTTTTTCTATTGATCATTGATTCGTAAGAATAGACCATTTCGATATTTGCGGGACCTAAGGAAAGCGCTAAATGGACAAGGCGTATGATCGCGCAAAGTCGCCCCGAAAATCGCGCTGATCTCAAACAGGTACAGGTGTCCATACCATGCATCCCGCAAAAAATTCCGGTTTTCCCTTATTGAAGAGCCTTTTGCTTTGTCTGGCCTTCTGTTCGGCACCTGTAGCGCCCGTCGGCGCGGCTACCACGGTGCACTCGCTCGATCAGGTGCGCGGGGTGATTAAGAGCGCGGAAGGGCGTGCCGTTTTTGACCAGCAGATCAATGGCGCCCCGCTACCCGATGGGTTCGGCACACACCTGCCCGATGGCCTTACCAAGGAGTGGTTGCTAGCGCGGCTTGCGCCTGGGCAAGATATCAAGCGCCTGACGCTGGTGGGGGCAAAGCCTTGGCCGCAACAGCCCAAGAAGTTTGTCGCCGTCGTATGTTTGGCACGGTCGGTCGGGCAGGCTGCAAGCGAGCTGAAAGATAACGCGAATTCCTGCGCCGGGTATGACGACCCCAATCATGATGTGTGGTTCGGCGTGTTCGGGCGTGATGCCAGTGGCGCGCTACAACTTATCGCGCGCACCGATGCCGCCGTCAATATTCCGGTTAGCTGGAGCGATACCAATCTTGACGCGCCGCAAAACATTGGCTCTGCTGCAAGCAGCAATGACCCTTCGTCCGGCATGCCCGAGAGCTGGTTGCGATTTGACCTGGCCCCCTACCAATTGCGTACCGGCGATTACGCGTTCGGGGTGCGTGTGGGCTGGTCGGAAGGTTATTCCGGCGGCGGTGCTTCGTTCGAGGGGCTCTATCTTTTCCACATCGATGGGGCCAAGCTGCGGGTCGTTTTTGCGCAGCCTATGATGTTCACCAAAATGCTGGCCGGCGACTGGAACAAGAACGGGACGCGCGACCACGAAGAGTCCGACGGCAATAATGTGCTGGCTGTTCTGGCCAAAACGAACGACGGCTTCCACGATTTGCGTTTGCATGAGCAGCACGGCAAGTGGCATCGAACCTTTCAATGGTCGGCGCAAGAACGGCGCTACAAAATGGTCAAATAAAACGCAGCCATCATTTTGGACAATGCCTTGGCAAGGGGGAGCCCCGGCGGCATCCACAATAGGTACCGCTACAACTACACACCCGTGAAACATGTGGCGGCATCCCTCGTGGATGCCACACCTCCACGTCAGATCCCGACCGTTCTCGTAAAGGCCACTATACTTCGATAATCTCGTATTTTCAGGAGTCCACATCATGCGCCACAAGAAATTGGGCAGCACCGGCCTGTTCGTTTCCGAACTGTGCCTCGGAACAATGACGTTTGGCGGCGAAGATGGAATCTGGGGTCATATTGGCAAGCTGCAACAGGCCCAAGCCAATCAATTGGTTGCCCGTTCGCTCGAAGCAGGCATCAACTTTATCGACACCGCCGATGTGTACTCTGGCGGCCATTCGGAAATCATCACCGGCCAGGCGCTTAAAGACTTGCAAGTGCCGCGTGAAAATGTGGTGATCGCCACCAAGGTGTTTAGCGAAACCGGCACGAAAGGGGCGAATTCGCGTGGCATGTCGCGCTACCACATTATGGAAGGCGTCAAGGCGAGCTTAAAACGCCTGCAACTCGATCACATCGATCTCTACCAGATCCACGGCTTTGATCCGGCGACCTCGATCGAAGAGGCCGTGCGTGCGCTGGATAACCTGGTTCAACATGGGCACGTCCGGTATGTCGGCGTGTCGAATTGGGCCGCGTGGCAAATCATGAAGGCACTCGGTATTTCGGAGCGGCTGGGGCTGGCGCGGTTCGAGTCATTGCAGGCGTATTACACCATCGCTGGCCGCGATCTCGAACGCGAGCTGATCCCGTTTTTGAATAGTGAAGGCGTCGGCCTGCTGGTTTGGAGCCCGCTTGCCGGCGGGCTGCTTAGCGGAAAGTATGGCCGCAATGTCAAGACGGAAGAAGGCAGCCGCCGAACCACATTCGATTTTCCTCCGGTCAACATTGAGCGAGCCTACGACTGCATTGACGTCATGCGCCCCATCGCGCAGGCAAAAGGCGTTTCCGTTGCGCGCATTGCGCTTGCGTGGCTTTTGCATCAAAAAGCGGTAACAAGCGTGATTGTCGGCGCGAAACGCCTTGAGCAACTTGATGACAACATTGCGGCGACTGACATCGTTTTGAACGACGAAGAGCTCGCCGCGCTCGGCAAAGTTGGTGCATTGCCGTCTGAATATCCGGGCTGGATGCTCGAGCGCCTGGGTGAGTACCGGCGCAAACAACTGGCCGGATTTGCGGGCGCCTGACAGTGCATGGCGCTTGTATTTCTATTTTGCGTCGCCGGGATTGGAAGCGTAGTTGGCAGCCGTAGGGGCGACCACAAGGGTGCCCCTACAACAAAGGATACCCATGATTGATCTCTCCGTCTTTCCCATCACCCAAAAATGGCCCGCGCGGCACCCCGACCGGATTCAGCTTTATTCTTTGCCCACGCCCAATGGCGTCAAAGTGTCGATCATGCTTGAGGAAACGGGCCTTCCCTATGAGCCCCATTGCGTCAGCTTCGATACTCGCGATCAGATGTCGCCGGAATTCCTGTCGCTTAGTCCCAACAACAAAATTCCGGCCATCCTCGACCCCAACGGGCCCGATGGCCGGCCGCTCCCGCTATTTGAATCCGGCGCCATCCTGATTTATCTCGCCGACAAGACGAAGCAGTTCGTGCCTCAGGATCTGGCCGGCCGCTACGAGACCATTCAGTGGCTCATGTTTCAGATGGGCGGCATCGGCCCGATGTTCGGCCAGCTTGGCTTCTTCAATAAGTTTGCCGGCAAAGATTACGAAGACAAGCGTCCGCGCGACCGTTACGTGGCCGAATCGAAGCGCCTGCTCGGCGTCCTGGACCAGCGTTTGGCTGGCCGCGCCTGGATCCTGGGCGACGCCTACACCATCGCCGATATGGCGATCTTTCCCTGGGTGCGCAATCTGATTGGTTTCTACGAGGCGGGTGACCTGGTGGGGATAGCGAACTTCTCCAACGTCGTGCGCGTGCTCGATACTTTTCTTGCGCGGCCCGCGGTGGCAAGAGGCCTTGATATTCCCGAGCGGGTTTAGGTTAGTCTGCTGATCCAAACATGAAACCGAAGGTGTGCGCATGACTGAGTCGATCGTGACACGAGCCGTGGTGAAAGAGGATTTCGCCAGATGGAAGGTGCTGTGGGATGGCTACAATGCTTTCTATGGTCGAAAGGGTCCGTCCGCCTTGTCTGCCGAAATTACGCAAATGACCTGGTCGCGGTTTTTTGATGCGTACGAGCCTATGCATGCCTTGGTGGCCGAAAGTTCGGGCAAGCTGCTGGGGCTGGCGCACTTCCTCTTTCATCGCAGCACCATCAGTATCGGACCCAGCTGCTACTTGCAGGATTTGTTTACGGTCGAGGCGGCCAGAGGCGAAGGCGTTGGCCGTGCACTTGTCGATCAGGTTTATCGCGCCGCAGCTACGGTCGGAGCACAGCGCGTCTATTGGCAAACCCACGAGACCAATACACAGGCAATGCGTCTGTACGACAAGATCGCCGAGAAGTCCGGCTTTGTGGTGTATAGGAAAACATTTTGATGGAAATTCGCAGGCTGTCCTGTGGTGTAGCGGCACCCCTTGTGGGTGCCACCTCGTTTGCATTATTTCGCAAGCTGAAAGCCATGCGCGTAGGGGTCGCGATCATCGATGAAAATGGTGTTGAGCCCCGTGACACGGGCCCAGCCCGCAATGGAAGGGATGACGGCGGGTAGGCCGCCCACGGTCGTCAGGCCTTCGACACGTCCTTTGAATATTGAGCCGATGATGCTCTCGTGGATGAAATCATCGCCCGGTTTCAGCCTGCCTTTGGCCGCCCAATGGGCCATGCGCGCCGAGGTTCCGGTGCCGCAGGGCGAACGATCAATGGCGTTGTCGCCATAAAAGACGGCATTGCGCGCGGTAGCCCCCGCTTGCGTGGGCTTGCCTGTCCAGAGGATATGGCTCAGGCCTTTGATTTCAGGCTTTTCAGGATGCTGGAAGGTATATTTTTCGTTTAAAGCCTGGCGCAGGCGCGGACTCCATTGCAACAGCTCGGACACGCCCACATCCGCAATGTCGGTAAATGCTTTCTGAGGTTCGACGATGGCATAGAAATTGCCACCATAAGCCACATCTACGGTAATGCTTCCCAAGCCCGGGACCTCGGCGCTAAGCCCTGTTGAATGCACGAAGGACGCAACGTTGGTCAGGCGCACTTCCTCTACGTACTGGCCCTCCTGGCGGTACTGGGCCACGACTACTCCGGCAGGCGTATCCAGCCGCAATGTTCCGGGTGTTTTTGGGCTGACCAGGCCGTGCTCGATCATCGTTGTGACGGTTCCGATCGTGCCATGGCCGCACATGGGCAGGCAGCCGGAAGTTTCGATGAAAAGAATGGCGATGTCGCAATCTGCGCGCGTGGATGGATAAAGAATCGACCCGGACATCATGTCGTGGCCGCGCGGCTCGAACATCAGCCCCTTGCGTATCCAGTCGTACTCGGCCAGGAAATGAGCCCGCTTGTCCAGCATGGTGTTGCCGGCAAGCGCGGGGCCGCCGCCCGCAACGACTCTGACCGGATTGCCGCAGGTATGTCCGTCGATACAGAAAAAGGTGTGTCTTGCCACGATGGTGCTCCTAGAATCGGTCGGGCCGAAAAGGATGAAGTGAAAGGGCGGGGGCGCGGTCCAGCAGCATGTCTCGCACCAGACGCCCGGTTGCCGCCGACTGCGTCAGACCGAGATGGCCGTGCCCAAAGGCATAGACAAGGTTGGGGGTATGCGGCGAACGGCCGATGACCGGTAGGGTATCGGGCAGGCTGGGACGAAAGCCCATCCATTGTTTGCCGTCTTCGGTCTTGAGATCCGGCAGGAATTTTTTGGCTTTGGCCAGCATCATTTCAGAGCGACGGTAATCGGGCTTGCGCGCAAGCCCACCCAATTCCACCGCCCCACCCACACGTATGCCGGTGGATAGCGGGGTGACGACAAAGCCGTGTCCGCCAAAGGTCAGCTGGCGTCGCAAGTCGAACGCACTGGCCGGTAACGTCGTGTTGTATCCGCGCTCGGTTTCCAGCGGGATTGAGTCTCCCGACTGGCGTGCAAGCTTACGCGACCAGGCGCCGCAAGCCAGAACGACATGCCGTGCGTGCAGCGTATCGCCTTGGGCGAGCCTGATGCCCAGGCCTTCTTTCTCGGGTGTTAGCTGGCTTGCTTCGGCCACGACGAGCTGTGCGCCTTTTAGCATGGCCGCACGGCCAATGCCCTGGGCCAGCTCATAGGGGTCAGCCACCGTTTTCCAGCCCGGCACGAACATTGCATGCGTGAACTGGGGCGACAGGCCAGGCTGTAGCTCCTCCAATGCCGCACCAGTTACCGTGCGGTATTCGATGCCGTGGTCTTCGCGCAATTTCCAGCCAGGCAAAGAGGCGTTAAATTCGGACAGGCCTTCGTAAAGATGAAGAACGCCGTCGGATCGGACCATCCCGTCCAGGCCTGCTCGGGTCAGCATGGCCGAGGATTCTTGCCGGGCAAGATCCATCAGTGCCGCTTGCGCAGCGACGCTGGCTGCGTAGCGGTCGTTCCAGCTGGCTCGCCAGAGCCGAACCAGCCACGGGGCAATGCTGGGCAGATAAGCAGGCGGTATCGAAAGAGGCCCAAGCGGGTCAACAAGCCACTTGAAGGCTTTGCGCACAATACCCGGCGAGGCCATGGGCAGGATATCGGAGAATGCGAGCGCGCCCGCATTTCCGTAGCTGGCTTCACGCGCCATGCCTTTGCGGTCGATGATCACAACCCGCAAGCCCGCTTCAGCCAGGTAGAACGCCACTGACAGACCGATGACTCCCGCGCCAATGACTACAACGTCATGAATATCCTGCGTCAACTCTGCTCCAGTTAGATGTGGCACCCACAAGGGGTGCCGCTACATTCAAGTGGCCTGATAGCCACTGAATATGTTCAAGCCGCCAGCGTTGAGACATCGGGAAGCGTGGGCCGCGTGGCGATGGCGTGGCGCACGATGCGCTCGACTTCCGCGCGTCGTGCGCCTTGCAAGGGCATGCGCGGCGCACGCACGCGATCGTTGGAGTTGATGGCCAGCATTTCCGCAAGCTTGATATTTTGCACCAGATAAGTGCTTACATCCAGATCCAGCAAAGGGCGGAACCAGCGATATATCTCCAATGCTTCGGCGCTTCGTCCGGCTTGTATGAGCCGATAGATAGCCACGGTTTCGTGGGGAAAGGCCACCACCAGGCCCGCGACCCAACCCACGGCGCCCACAGACAGGGCCTCGAAGGCGAGGTTATCCACGCCGGTCAGCACGTTGTAGCGCTTGCCAAGGCGGTTGAAGATTTCGGTGCTGCGGCGAATATCGTCAGAGGATTCTTTGATCGCGACGAATCGCTTGTCGTCGGCCAATTTTTCCATAATGTCGGGCGTAACATCGACCCGGTAAGCCACCCGGTTGGAATAAATCATGATGGGCAGATCGCCTGCGGCGGCCACGGCACGCAGCGACGCTTCGGTTTCTTGCTCGTTCGTATGATAGATGGGGCTGGGGACGACCATCAGGCCGGAAGCGCCCGCGCTGGCGGCCTTCTTGGCCATGTCGCAGGCCTGTGCTGTCGAGGCGGCCGAAATGGTCATCAGCACAGGCAGGCGACCCGCCGACTGTTGTGCGATTTTCATGACATCGATACGTTCTTGGGCGTTTAACATGGGGCCTTCGCCCAGCGAACCGGCGACGATCAGGCCGTCACATCCGGCTTCAATCATCAGGTCAAAGCAACGCTGCATTTCAGCATGATCAAGTTCCCCGGTTTGCGTGAATTTGGTTGTCACGGCGGGAATTACACCTTTCCACATTTAAGATCTCCTTTGTGTTTACAGTGAAATTATTCCATAATTGGATCCAATATGCAATATACGTTTTTCGGATTGGTTTAATATTGCTCAATTAACGCAAAGGCGGAAACGTGTCTTTGATATTATTCGCACTAAGACTTAACCGTACGGCAGCTAGGGGTGTAATTTGGATTACTGGTCAAAGATAAGCGCTGTCGACCTTGGCAAGACAGCCTCCACGGCAGACGTGATCTACAACGCGTTGCGCGATGCGATCATTCGCGGCGATATGCCGGAAGGCGAAACCTTGCGGCAGGACAATATTGCCCAAATTTTTAATGTCAGCCGGATCCCGGTGCGCGAGGCGCTCAAGCGGCTTGAAGCGCAAGGCTTGGCCACGTCGGTGCGCTACAAAGGGGTGGTAGTGGCGTCCATGTCCACGAGCGAAATTTCTGAAATTTTTGAATTTCGCGCGCTGGTCGAGCCCAAGGTGATAGAGCTGGCAGTTCCGCTAATGAGTAAAGAGTCTCTTGAAAAGGCGCAGGCCTATTGCGACGAGTTCGCGGCCGAAACACAGCCCGCTCGGTGGGGCGACATCAATCGGCTTTTTCATACCGCGCTTTATGCCGATTCGGGCCGGCCGTATTACTTATCGGTCATCGACAAGACCAATGACCGGGTCGAGCGCTATATTCGCGCGCAACTCGATCTGACTCATGGCATGGAGCGGGCGCGCGCCGATCATCAGCAAATTATTGACGCCTGTTTCAAACGCGATGCAAAAGCCGCGGCGCGCGCAACGCGCGACCATATTGTCAATGCCGGAAAATCGCTGGTTGCTTTCTTGCAGGAGCAGGCTGACTAGAGCATTTTTGCTCAACCGGTATACCGCACGGGATTTTTGGTATTTGGTGGGACGTTTGGGTATTTGGCTGGACGTTTGGGTATGTGGCTGGATGTTTGGGTATGTGAAGACGCCG
>SCRC01000091.1 GCA_004297945.1 Candidimonas sp.
CCCTGCGGCGTGTTAATAGAGAGAACGCCCCAACCCTAAACGATGCCTCCACCCCAAACGGCTAAAAAAAATAGCGACGCGAAATACGTTCAGTCCCGTAAACACTTCAACCGAAAATGCTCTAGGCCAGCGATTCCGCGGCCGCCGTCGCCGTATCCATTTCCCCCCAGGCCTGCTTCAAATCGTGCAGCAGGTGATGCACTTCTTCCAATATTTCCGGCTGGTTGTTAAGGTTGGCCACCAGCAGCCGGCGGCTCATGTATTCATAGAGCGCATCCAGGTTTTCGGCAATACCCCCGCCTGCGTCTTTGTCCAGGCAAGCGCGCAGGCCCCCATCGATAATGGTGATAGCGTGGGAAATAGACTTGCCCTTGGCGGCAATGTTGCCAGCGTTCATGTGCTGCAGGCCTGTCGCAATCGCCAGCATGGCTCCGTCAAACAGCATGATAATAAGTTTATGCGGGCTGGCCGTCGCGGCGCCGGTTTCAATACCGACATTCGCATAAGCGTGCACTCCGCCTTGTCGTGATCCATACATTCTTGCTTTTCCCTTAGTGTCTGCCCGATAGTGTCTGTTTGATTTAGCGTGTTGGTTCAGATAGAGCCCCGCTCCAGCCGCCCTTTATTTGGGTGTATTGCTGCTAATCGCTGCCAATTGCTGCGTCAGATAGGTGCTGGTGGTTTGCAATTGTCCCATCAGCACATCGAGCGCAGTGAACTGGGCGCGATAGCCGGCTTCGATGGTGACCAGCCGTGCTTTCGTGTCCGTGGTTTGCTTGGCCAGATCGGTCAGGCTCTGGTTGATGCCATCGGTTTGGGCGGAGATCGTGCCGCCGTTCAGGGCGGCGGTAATATAGTTGTTTAAGTTATTGGCATAGCCGCTGGAAAAATTGATCGTTCCGCGCGAACCGACTGCGCCGCCGCTAATCAATAGCTTGAGCCCTTCTGTGGTCGAGCCTATGGCGCCTGTCAGGTATTGGCCAGACCCGCCGGCTGCCACGCCATTGATCGTGCCGGCCACGTCCAGGCCTGCCGTGGATGTTGTGGCACCGATCAGCGCGGCCCCCGCACTGCTATTGGCAACGGTTACGTTCGAGGCCGAACCGTAGCGGCTTGACGTGATGGTCATGAATCCGCTGGTGGAATTAATGGCAACCGAGACTTTCGAGCCGGCGCCGGAAAAGGCGGCATTGCCATTAATGGAAGACTGCACGAGCGCGGCCAACTGCGCAGCCGTGTAGGTTCCGGATGTCAGGGTAACGGAAGAGCTCGTCCCGTCCAGCGTCAGATTTAGCGTGTTATTGGCGGCGCCGATGGTAATGCCGGCATTCAGGTTGATATTGCCTGCCTGGTTGCCCTGGGCCGCCAGTTGCGTGACGGCAACGGCATAGTTGCCAGGCTGTGTTGCGGTGGTCGAGCTGCTGTATTGCACCAGGCTATCGGTGCTGCGGCCGACCGAGGCGAACATGCCGGCGATGTCGGGCAAGTTATTTGCAATAGCCGTATTGAGCTTGCCCGTGTCCAGCGCTAGCGAGCCGTCTTTCTGGACGGAGACTCCCAACTGCGACAAGGTGGTAATGCTGGTATTGCCCAGGCCGGTCAGGGGCGTGGTCAGTATATTAGCCAACTTGGTTTGAATCGACTGGGTGGCGAAATCGCCCAGCAAAAGGCCCGCCTGCTGGGTGGTGGGATCGTAGGAGGTCAGCTTGCCGATGGTGCTGTTGATCGAGTTGTAGGCGTCGACAAAGCTTTGGACGGACTTCTGGATGGATGCGGTGTCGTTGGCAATTGTCAGGCTGCTTGAGCCGATTTTGGCCAGGTTAAGCGTGACGCCCGGAATGGCCGTGGTAACAGTGTTTGATGGGCTCAAGACGGCCAGCCCATTCACCGTCAGCGCAGCGTCTTGCGCTGCGGCCGATTGCGTCATGGTCTGGACCGAGGCCGGGTTGTAGGACAGCAGGCCTGAAACCGTGGCGTCCCCGCCCCCCGCCGCAGTAATGGTCATGCTTTTATTCGCACCGGTGGCCGATGTAAGCTGCAGGCGGTAGGGGGTAGCGCTGCCGTCGTTCACAATAGTGGCCGTGACGCCGATGTTGGCCGCATTGATGGCGTCGCGTATGCCCAGCAGCGAGTTATTGCTGCTGTTGATGATCACAGTGCCGGTGGCTTGGGTGGCATCTTGCGTAAAGGTGGTGCCGCTGGTCGTTCCAAAGGCAAAGGTCAGCGTGGTCGGCGTGCCGCTTCCGATCGCTGCGCTGGTGCTGGTTTGCCCGGCGGCCGTTAACGATTGCGCCTGGGCCAGCGCGGTAATATTCAGCGCGTAGTTGCCCACCGTGGCGCTTGCAGCAGCGCTGGCGGTCAGCACTGTCGTGTCGCTGGGGGTAGCAATATACGACTGGAATTTCGATAGGTCGGCCAGCCCGCTCAGCGTGCCCTGAAAGGTCGACAGCGCGCTGCTCAGGCTGCCGTAGGCCGAGAGCTTGGCTTGATAGGTGCTGGTCTGATTGCTCAGGGCGGTAAGGGGTTGGCTCTCTACCGCCATCAATTTGGTGACGATACCGTTGACGTCCAGGCCCGAGCCTATTCCAGGCGATGAGATTCCCATGAAAGTGTCCTTTAAATCCGGTCAGTGTGTGTCTGTGTCCAACAGACGGGACAGCATCAGGCTTTTTGGTTGATGATCAGGCCTTGCAGCTTATCCAGTGAATGAGATATTGCCAGAGCTTCGGCACTGGGTATCTGTCGAATAACTACGTTTCTTGCCGTATCCATGACCTTGACGACGATTTTTCCGGAGTCGTGGTCCACGCTAAACAAGACTTCTCGATCGAACCCTTGAACAATGGTGTTGATCTTGTTAACCGCTTGCTTGACTTGCTCTACGCGGGGCGCGGATTCGGTTTTTGCTTCTATCGGTTTGGATTCGGCCTTTTTCGTATCCAGGAATGCGGGACTGAGTTGCGCCTTATCCGCTGATGGACTGATGGGTACGGTTCCAACTGTAGAAAGTGCCATGATGCCCGCCTGAATGGAAAAGGAGAGTAGGGGTATTCTTGCTGCAGGCATAAATCCCCGGCGAACCGGGGATTTAATCAGCTTGAAAAAATTAACGCAGCAAAGCCATGACGCCGTTAGGCAACTGGTTGGCCTGCGCCAGCATGGCCGTGCCGGCTTGTTGCAGAATCTGGCCGCGAGTCAGGTTGGCGGTTTCTGCAGCAAAGTTGGTATCCTGAATGCGGCTGCGTGCTTCCGTCAGGTTTTGCGACGCGTTCTGGATATTGGTAATCGCCGACATAAAACGATTCTGATAGGCGCCCAGGCTGGATTTGCTGGCATTGACGGAAGCCAAGGCGGCATCTAGCGATTTCATGGCCGTTACGGCGCCGGCTGCCGACGAGATATCCAGCGTGCTGACGCTGCCGGTTGCTATGGCGGTACCTAGAGGCCCTGCGACAAAGCCCGCGCTGGCAGGGGCGGTGCCGCCGATTGTGATGGGGGCAGAAGAGCTGCCCGAGTTGAGTGTAATCTTGCCGCTGGTGGTGGCGGCAACTAGGCCGGTATTTGTGGCGGTTGCACTGGCCCCGGCGAAGGCGACGGTGACGTCGCGCCCGTCTGCAGCGGTAAGAGTGACGGCACCGCTGGCGGCAGCTGTAGCAGTAACACCTGTCTGGGCGGATACCGAGTTGACTGCTGCGGCTACATTGGCTCCTTGCGGCCCCGCGGTAACGCCGGAGGCGACCGCGCCTACGGATACACCATTGATGGTCAGGTCGCCCGCTGTAATCGCGCCAAATGCCGTTGGAGCGGCACCGGCGGCAGTAACTGTGCTCGCACTTGCCGTTACGCCGGTTCCTGCGCTGGCGTTGATGGCGGCCGCAATGGAATAGGCGCTGGCAGCGCCTTGCCCGGTTACGCCCGTTGCCGTGGATGCAACGATCGTGCCGCCATTGATGGTCAAGTCGCCAGTACCAAGGATAGCCGCCGTGGTCGCGCCGCCAGTAGCCGCATAGGTTTGCCCGATGGCTGACGATTGCGCGTTGCCAATGGAGTTAATGGTAATGGTGTCGCCCGCGTTGGCGCCAACCTGGAAGTTCTGGTTTTTAAACGAACCGTCTATCACCGCTACACCATTGAATTTGGTGGAGGTAGCAACGCGGTCGTTCTCGGCCGAGAGCTGAGCGAATTCATTTTGAAGCGCGGTGCGGTCGCTGCTACTGTTGGTAGCATTGGCGGCCTGGACTGCCAGTTCGCGCATGCGCTGCAGGTTGTTGGCCACATTGTTCAAGGCGCCTTCCGCCGTTTGCGTGAGGGACACGGCGTCGTTGGCGTTTCGGGCACCTTGGTCCATCCCGGTGATCTGGGAGGTCATTCTTGCGGCAATCGACATGCCAGCGGCGTCGTCTTTGGCCGAGTTGATTCGCAAACCCGAGGACAGGCGTTCAAGGGCGGTCGACAGTGACGCTTGGGAGGTATTGAGGTTCCGCTGCGCGTTGAGCGACAAAATGTTGGTGTTGATAAACATAGGCATGCTAATTCTCCTGAGGGATGATATTCGACGGAAGAAACCTTGCGATCCTCGCGCGTCAACCGGTTAACGGAGAATGGGCCTGAATCTTTAATTATGGCTGCATCGCCCTGGGCTGGCCGAACCCGCACAGGCGACCCCATTGAATTTCAGCGGCAGGACGAACAGGTCGTCCATGAATTGATTAAAACTCTGGTTCAAACGCGTCATATGCCCGAGCCGCAGTATCAGCGGGCGACGCAGGCTGAATTGCACAGTTTTATATTCACACAGCCCCCAGGATGTTCAAAGGGCGCAAGGGAGACAAAATGTTGACTGGAAAAATCGCATTCGTATCCAAACTGGGGCTGGACGCGGCATTGACCATGATGGCGCTGGGCGTCTGCGCGGCGGTGCCATTGCCGCCAATTACGTGAAACGCGCGGCGCCGGCCAGAACGCCCAAAAACACCATCAACGCACTGAACAAAGCCATGCAAATCACTTTCGTGTTGTTTCCAGAGGCTGAGGCCATTAATCGACGATTCATCGACGGAGCGACGGTATGTTTTGTGGCAGCCCTTTTGTGGCTGCCAAAATCCCCGGCAATCAAGACAGTACCTCCAAACACGCACACGAAAATTTCCTCGGGCTGGTGGGCGTTTTTTACCGCTAAAACAAGGTTCGTGCGCCTTCGTAGCGTTTGGCAAAATAAGAGCTGCTTAACGCATCGATACGCACGTGGCCGCCGGTGGAGGGGGCGTTGACGAACTGGCCGTCGCCTATATAAATACCCATGTGCGAATACGGGCTATTGAGCGTATTGAAAAATACGAAATCGCCCACGCTCAGCTTGCTTCGCGGCACGGGCCGACTGACTTGCGCGATTTCAGCGGTGTTGTGAGGCAGTTGCGCATTGGCGACGTTTTCAAACACGTATTGGATCAAGCCGCTGCAGTCAAAGCCCGTATTGGGGCTTGAGCCGCCATAGCGATAACGCGTTCCAAGCAATCCCATGGCGGTAAGGGCCACGTCGTTACGCTTGGCACTATCGATAACGATATGTCTACTGGTGTAGCCGCCGCTTCGAGATGAAGACTTCAGACCCGACTGGGTAGCGCAACCAGCCAGCAAAGCCAAAACCATGGCCATCAGCAGCAGAGAATAAGACCGAGCCTGACGCCCGAGTTCAGGTGTCTCCATGCGTGCATTATGGGTGGGTTCATCCTTGCGGACAATAGCCAGGGCCCCGAAATCCGTTTTGATTGCGTGGAATGTGCGCTTATAGCCACATATCCACTATTCGGGATCGAAGCGGCCCCAAATAAGCTTGGCTGTAATGCCAAGCAACAGCGCGCCGCCGATCCACAGCATGTATTGGCCCAGACGCTGCTGATCGTCGAGCAGATAGTTATTGCACAGACGCCCGGGCCAGATCAGATAGAGCCAGCCCAGGCGAAAGAAGGTGGCCGTCAACTCAAGCAGAAACACCCCCTTGACGATGAAGCCCATGCGCGGCCAGCTAAGCGCGAGCGGCAAGCCAATCAGGAGAGGCACTGACAAATACTTTGCGGCGGCGATGAGAGGGTCGGCCACAGATGCGTCCAGCTCCAGCGGCAACATCCAGAAGGCGCTTGCCACGCTTGCGAGGAGCAGCCCGGCAATACCTTGGTGATTGCATTCCGAGACGATGTCCAGGAGGCGAGCGGGCAGCGCCTGCGGCAATAAAAAACCCACGCCGATAAGCAGTGGGATCTGCAGCAGCATTTGTGTGGTCATGCTCGATTCGAGAAGATGCCGTAACGGCGGCACCAACAACGCAAAATAAACCAACACCGCGATGCGCACGGGATGGCGAAGCGGGAGAATAATCATTGTGCCAGGCGCCGCAGCACGGCTTTCCCCACGAGATCGGGGGCATTCTCGTCGAAAATCTGTACCAGCCTGCCGCGGGGGTCGACCAAATGGATGGCGGCATTATGCGTGTAGCCGCCGCTGGCCGGGTCTGCGATGACAGTAATGCCGAAGGCTTGCTTCAGTTGCACAAGCCCTTGCGGTTCGACGGGTCGGGCGGCGATCCAGCCCAGCCCTCGGTCACGCGAGTGCTGCATATAAGCCTTGAGTTGCGCAGGGGTGTCATGGACAGGATCGAAACTGACGCTAAGCAGTTGCACCTTGCCTTGTGCCAACGGTTTGGCGAGGATATCCTGGAGTTGCGCAAATTCGCCCCCGAGCGCCACGCAGTAGGTGGGACAGCGGGTATAGATGAAATCGACCAGCAGCCATTTGCCGTGCAAATCCGCCAGGCTGATGCGAGACCCCGATTGGAGTTGCAAGGCGACTGGCGGAATCTGGATGGGGTGTCGGCGCACGGCAAGCCGCCGCGCGGTTTCGGTGGTGAACGCCTGGAACCGGTCGGTGGCCGCGCTAAGTGCGGCGCCCCCGGCCAGTAGCAAGACCAGGCTAGCCAGTAGCGTGCGCAGGATTGCCATGGCCAGGTGACCTTAATAGTCCGACGATAATGTGCGCGGCGAACATCAGCATCGCGATAATCAATAAAATGGCGCCTATCGACCCGGATTGGTCATACGTCAGCCACTCTGGCAGATGCACGGCAAAGCGTCGCGGCGTGCTGATGTGGCCGCCAGCAAGGAACGACAAGACGAATATCAGGCCGCCCAGAATATATAGCGGGAAGCTCAGTTTGTCGCTGGAGCGCAAGGAAGCGTTCTGGCCGATAACATGGAACATCAGCGCGAGCGCCATTGGCAACACGCCCAGTAGCAGGTAGAAGTGGAAGTGGCCGGGCACCCACTGAGTGTTGTGCATTAATTTGTTGACGCTGATGGTGCCGTCGATAATAGCCGGAACAATGCCTGCGGCCCAACCGAACATCGACAGGACAAGGAGCCTGGACGGCATATTCCAGCGCATTCCCGAGTGGTAAATATTGGCCAGTGCGCCGAATACCGTCACGGTGAATACCGGCAAGCCCGCGCAATAGGAAATGATCTGGCCCATTACCAGCATCCAATGCGGCATGACGTAATCCATCATGAGATGATGCGGATAGACGATCAGCACCATCACCAGGCTTGCCGCCCAGGACCACAGAAACGGCCTTGATATGGGATAGGGCCGCCCGCTATAGCGGGGCAGCAGTTCGTAGACCGCGATCACTCCCATGTAGATGCTGGCATTGATGAACATGTGGCCGAATAAATAGGTTAGATTTTTGACCAGCAGCGCATTGAGCGTAACCGACGGAAAATAGATATTGATGAGGCACATGACCAGCACGATGGCGCCGGCAAGGATGCCGATGGAGTTGGTGATGGCAACCATGGTGCTGGCCACCACTGTCTTGGGGTGCGACTTGTCGATGTCCCCGCTAAATAGCCATTGCAGACCCAGTGCGTGTCCCAGATTGGAGTACACGCGGATGATGGCCCTCATGGCATCCAGATAAAACAGCAGGAAGCCGACTCCGATGAGCAAATAGCCGAGCATGAACAACGCAGCAGCGTTGCCGCTCCACATTCCCATCGAGTGTTCGGGAAGCGGATACAGGAACGTCCACGCGCCCGCGTATCCACCGATAAAGACGGCCGCTAGCAGCGCCACCGCTCCGAGCATGAACAGCACATAGTTGGCCAGGAATATCGACAGGCTAAGCTTTACGTACTTGCGCAGGAAAAACCACATGACCGCACTGGTTGCAAGGCCGATGGTGCCCACCATGCCGGCTCCGTGGGCAGTCATTATTTGATAAAAAACATTGGGCAGGACGCCGATCCAGGTGCTCTGGGCCATGCGCATGGTCAGCCCGAGCAGCATCATCAACACGAACACCACCAGCGCCGAGATGGTGTACAGGTTAAAGACAATACGCTCGTTGCGCGTCAGGATTTCGTTGGCTGGGTGTAGTGCGCTGGTGGGTTGCGGTGCGTTCATGGCTAGCCTCCCTTGACGACTTCGAATTCGGTCACCATGTTGTGATGCGCCACGCCGCAATACTCAAGGCACATTACCCGGTACTTTCCAGGCTGGGTGAAGGTATAGAGCAGGCGGTTGGTGAAGCCGGGCATGGCTTGGGTCTGGGTGACGATCAGGTCGTCCGGGCCGTAGATCGCGAAACCGTGGTTGACGTCCATGCTGGTCACATTGAATTGCACCGGGATACCGGCCTTGACCTGCTTTTGGCTAAGTGTCCACGACCATTGCCGCCCCACCACATCGACGACTTGCGCTGTGCTCGATGATGCATTTTGATCGGCGATGGGGAACGGCTTTAGAGTGGCATAGGCCACGCCCACGCCCAACAAAACCAAAGCGAGGAACCACCATCGTCGGATGGTATGGGCGGCCTTCTGCACTTGCGCAGAATCGTCGGGCTTGCTTGCCTGACTGGTTATCCAGATAAATACCAACGAGACCAGTCCGATCCCCGTCAGCGTTAAAAGCCAGATTTGGGTTTGCGCGATCATGACACTTTCCTTCGCTTAACCTGCGTTAAGAACCGGAACCAGCGACACATCAATGGGAAAACCTACTCTCGAACCTATTAGCCGTGAACGTAATTAAATTTAGCTTTATGGCAGACTACATTGTAGCGATGCGGTGATCAATTTGATGAATACCCACTTAACCGTTATGGTTTTGGCAGCCACAAGCGGTGGCATTACAAAGATCAGCCGGAACATTTTTTTGGCAGCCGCAAGGACTGCCGCTGCGAATACCAGCCGGAACGTTATGCACCGCTTGTGGGTGCCAAAAAAATCACCAACTAGCCCCGAACGTCGTTCGCAGCTCTTCGATTTGCATTTGCGTCAGTGCCTCTGCGTTTTGTCCGCCAAGCAGCCACACCTTGGCGGTTTCTTCCAGCTCTTCCAATATGGCCATGGCCGAAGCAGGCGTGCCACTCCAGACATTCGGGCCCAGCCGGTCAAGCATGACGGCGCGGATAGAGATACCGGCGGAAGACCTCCGGCGAATTTCCTGTTCGACCAATATGCCCACGGCCGAATCGCCAGGACGGTGGTACGCAATCAGCGGCACATGGCCGACCTTCATGACGAAATAGGGCGTAATGGGCGGCAGCAGGTCGGCATGGGCATGGCCGCGCTGCAGCGATAGCGCGACCAGATGCGTCGAATGGGTGTGTATGACGCAGTTCGCACTGTCGTCGGCCGCATAAATATGGCGGTGCAGGGCCAGCGTCTTGCTGGGCTTATCGCCGCCGACCCACACGCCGCTTGCATCCATTCGCGCAATGCGATCGGCCTCCAGAAAGCCCAGGCAGGCATCGGTGGGTGTAATTAGAAAGCCGTCGCCTAGCCGACAACTGATATTGCCCGCCGTGGCGTGGGCGTAGCCTCGCTCGAAGAGGCTGCGTCCAACACGCACTATCTCTGCGCGGAGTTCGGTTTCGGTCATGAGTGTGGCTGATAGGCGTTATGAGATAAAGAAGAGTAAAGATGACGCTGCTTTCCCATTGTAATCAGGAATGCTGCTTTAAAATAAGGCTCTGTCAACGCAAAAGGATTATCATGGGCAAGAATCGTCTTGAGGCGTTCAGCGACGGCGTGCTGGCAATCATATTGACGATCATGGTGCTTGAAATGAAAGTGCCGCACGGGTCGACATTTGCGGCGCTGCTGCCTGTTGCGCCGGTGTTTCTCAGTTATATCCTGAGCTTCGTCTACTTGGGCATTTACTGGAACAACCATCATCACATGATGCATCTGGTCGACAAGGTAAGCGGCGCCATACTTTGGGCCAACCTGCATTTGCTTTTCTGGTTGTCGCTACTGCCATTTACAACAGGCTGGATGGGTGAAAACCATTTCGCGTCGGCGGCCATGTTTCTGTACGGCCTGAACCTTCTGTGTTGCGCTATTGCCTATTTCGTTTTGCAAAACCGGATTATCCGGTTCCAGGGTGCTCAATCGCGCCTGGCGCATGCGGTGAGTGCCGACATCAAGGGGAAGATATCGTCCCTGCTGTATCTGCTCGGGATCGGCAGCTCATTCGTGTCTTCGTGGCTGGCGGGCGCCTTTTATATTGCCACGGCATGCATGTGGCTCATCCCCGATCGGCGCGTAGAGCGGGAAGTCATGACTCGGGGCAAGGACTAGGGCATTTTCGGTTGAAGTGTTTACGGGACTGAACGTATTTCGCGTCGCTATTTTTTTTAGCCGTTTGGGGTGGAGGCATCGTTTAGGGTTGGGGCGTTCTCTCTATTAACACGCCGCAGGG
>SCRC01000092.1 GCA_004297945.1 Candidimonas sp.
CACGAGAAAAGACTTTGACTAACGCTTGCTCGATAAATGCTTCTGAATAGGTTGACTTCATTGTCTTGCCTCTATATAAAAACTACGGATTAGAGGCGACAACTAGTCTGACACCGGGGGATGCGGGGCAAAAGCAACCCTCTCGCGCCAACCTCAGGAGCAGGCGCCGCAGCACATTTGAAATCAGCACACAGGTGTCGATCACAACCACATCAGGAAAATCCGCCACCGCCTCGCTCCTTGGAACCAGTATCATTGATGCGGTCATCAATACCGTTGCAGCTCCATCAGAACTTTACGCGTCAGCAAAGGGCGTCCAGCCAATTGCTCATCGAGCCGTTCACGCAACAAAGCACGCAGATCGGGTTCTGCGCGCGCATCGTCAAAATCGGGAATCGGCTGTTCCACCCCGTAGCCGGTTTCAGTCAACAGTATCCATTCGAAGCGCCGCAACGCGCCAGCCGCTGGCGAGCCCTGGGCCAATTGCGCCAGTGCTGCATCGTAAGCATCGAACAAAACGGCATGTGGATCTTCGCGCGGCAGCATCCGCAGCAGCAATTCGTTCATATACCATCCCGACATGTAGGCGCGGCCCGTCAAGGGCCAGACTCCTGCGCATTCGGCGCGCGTCAATGTCTTGACCTCACCTGCTCCACTCCAGGAGAGCTCGAGCGGCTGAAACATGGACAAGACGGAACGCAGAGTCGAATAAGGCCTTTTGGCCCCTTTGGCCACCAGTGCTACATTGCCGTATTCGCGGGTAAACGCTTGAACAATCAGCGAAGTCTCGCGCCAGGGGGCCGCGTGCAACTGATAGCCAAGCGCCTCGTGGACGCGCTGTCCACGTCTATTCATACCCTAAGTCGCGCAAGGCTCCCTCGCGATCCGACCAACCCTTGCGCACCTTGATGTAGACCTCCAGATGCACTGGCTTGTCCAGCAACTGGGCCATATCGTGGCGTGCCTCGGAAGCAATGCGTTTCATGTGCGCGCCTCCTGTCCCGAGCAATATGGGCCGATGGCTCTCGCGCTCAACAATCACACAGGCCGCTACCCGCACACCCCTCTCGGTTTCTTCCCATTGTTCAATCACCACCGTGCAGCCATAGGGCAACTCATCACCCACCAGGCGGAAAATCTTTTCACGCACCAGCTCGGCGGCAATAAAGCGCATCGGCCGGTCGGTCAGGGTATCGGCTTCGAACATGGCTTCGCCCTCGGGCAGGCGACTGCCAATTTCGATCAGCAGATTTTCAAGCTGCACGCCACGCAAAGCGCTCACGGGCACTACCGCGGCATAGGGAAACTGCGCCATGATCTTGCCCACGTAGGCGAACATCGCGTTTTTATCTTTCAGCGCATCGACCTTGTTGATCGCCAGGATGGTCTGCCCGCCTTTGGGCAGCAAAGGCAGCAGCTCAGCATCGCCCGAAGACCATTTACCGGCTTCCACCACGTGCACCACCACATCCACTTCGGCCAACGCCTGCATCACGACGCGATTCATCATGCGGTTCATGGCGCCGCCGTGGCGTGTTTGAAACCCCGGCGTATCCACAAATACAAATTGCTCATGATCGCGCGTCAGCACGCCATGAATGCGATGGCGCGTGGTCTGCGCCTTGCGCGACACAATCGAAATCTTGCTGCCGATCAGCGCATTGGTCAGCGTCGATTTGCCGACATTGGGCCGGCCCACGAACGCAATGAAGCCACAGCGAAAAGCATCAGTCATTGGGTCTCTTGGGGCACAGCCACCGGTAAAGAAAGTTGCGTTGATTTGCGCGCCCGCGCCCCGCCACGGGAACTCTTGGCGGGCGCCAGCGCTTCAACCGCCGCGATGGCCAGTGTAGCCGCCGCCTGTTCGGCCGCCCGCCGGCTGGCGCCGCCCGCAGTGACGGTTATTTCCAGCTTGGCAATAGCGCACTCCACTTCGAACAATTGATTATGTGCCGCGCCATGAGTCGCAATCACGGTATACACCGGCAAAGCGATCTTGCGTCCTTGTAATAATTCCTGTAGCAAGGTTTTGGGATCTTTGCCTAATGTTTTGGGGTCGATATTGACCAGTATGGGCGCATATTGACGGGCAATGACTTTCTGCGCCGATTCGAATCCCGAATCGAGAAACACTGCGCCGAAAATAGCCTCGACCGCATCGGCCAGAATCGATGGACGGCGAAATCCGCCACTTTTCAGCTCACCCTCGCCCAGACGCAGGTATTGCGACAAGCTGAGCCTTTGGGCAATCTCGGCCAGGGACGATTGCTTGACCAGGTTGGCGCGTGAACGCGACAAATCGCCTTCGTCAATCTTGCTGAAACGTTTGAACAAGAGCGCAGCCACCACAAAATTAAGCACCGAATCGCCCAGAAACTCCAGGCGTTCATTATGGTGCGCACTATGGCTGCGATGCGTCACGGCCTGCTCGAGCAGGGCGCCATCGTGAAACTGATAGTCCAAAGCGGACTCAAGAGAAGCAAGGCTGGTCATTAGTGGAACCGGCCTATACGGCTGGGTTCGCTAAAATTCATCCAGATGAAAAAGGCGCGGCCCACAATATTCTGATCAGGCACAAACCCCCAATACCGGCTATCCAGGCTATTGTCGCGGTTATCTCCCATCATGAAATAGTGGTTCGCAGGCACCTTACAACGCACGCCGTTGCTGAGATATTCGCAATTGTTGCGGTAAGGATAGTCCGAAATAGGCATGAAGTCCTGGGAAGCCTCCTTATTGAGCAGGATGCTGTGCTCGACGGACCCCAATTTCTCGGTATAGCGTCCCACGTAGGCGGAACGATCCGGTTCGAAAAAATCGCCCGTGCGCACATGGGCGACTTCGTGGCCGTTGATGGACAAGGTTTTATTCTGGTACAGCACCACGTCGCCGGGCAAGCCCACCACCCGCTTGATGTAATCGACGCTTGGGTCAAGCGGATAGCGAAAAACCATGACATCGCCGCGTTTGGGCTCGCCAATGCTGATGATTTTCTTGTCGATAATGGGCAAGCGTATGCCGTACTGAAACTTGTTCACCAGAATCAAATCGCCATTTTCCAGTGTCGGCAGCATGGATCCGGAGGGAATGCGAAACGGCTCGATGACAAACGAGCGCAAGACAAACACAAACACAATAACCGGAAAAAAACTGACGCAGTATTCGATGAACCAAGATGGGCTATTCGCCTTGTCATACGTTTCTTGGCGCAAACGCGCGGCCTCCTGGGCATCGACCCCCGCCAACGCGTAATCGGCATTCTCCATGGCCGCCTGCGCCCGCGCACGCCGGCGCGCGCGCAAGACGAAATAATCCAGACACCACACCAGACCGGTGACAACCAGCAGCACAAATAAAATCAGCGCAAAATCCCAGCTCATGCCAAACATACCTTCCTCGTTGTAAATGCCTACTTGTCTTCGACCTGCAAAATAGCCAGAAACGCTTCCTGCGGAATCTCGACGTTGCCGACCTGCTTCATCCGTTTTTTGCCAGCCTTTTGTTTTTCGAGCAATTTCTTCTTGCGGCTGATATCGCCCCCGTAACACTTGGCCAGCACATTTTTGCGCAAGGCCTTCACGTTTTCACGGGCAATCACTTCGGCGCCAATGGCTGCCTGAATCGCGATATCGAACATCTGCCGCGGAATCAGGCTGCGCATCTTGGACACCACTTCTCGCCCGCGGTAACGTGCGTTGGAACGGTGCACCATCATGGAAAGCGCATCGACCCGGTCGCCGTTGATCACCAGATCGACACGCACCACATCGGCCGCGCGGTATTCTTTGAACTCGTAATCCATCGACGCGTAGCCGCGAGACACGGATTTGAGCTTGTCGAAGAAGTCGAGCACAATTTCAGCCAAAGGAATTTCGTAGACCAGATGCACTTGGCGGCCGTGATACGACATATTGATCTGATTGCCGCGCTTGACCGTGCACAGCGTCATTACCGACCCTACATACTCTTGTGGCATGAACAAAGTGACTGTCACGACAGGCTCGCGTATCTCGACGATATTACCCACTTCGGGCATCCGCGAGGGGCTTTCGATCAGGGTGACCGAGCCGTCGCGCTGCTCAACCTCGTAGACCACCGTGGGCGCGGTGGTAATGATGTCCATGTTGAACTCGCGTTCCAGACGCTCCTGCACGATCTCCATGTGCAATAGGCCCAGAAAGCCACAGCGAAAGCCAAACCCGAGCGCCTGCGAGACCTCGGGCTCGTACATGAGCGAGGAGTCGTTGAGTTTCAATTTTTCGAGCGAATCGCGCAACTGATCGTATTCGCTGCTTTCCACCGGATAAAGCCCCGCAAACACTTGAGGCTTGACCTCTTTAAAACCCGGCAACGCAGCGCCAGCGGGCCGAGCGGCCAGGGTTAGCGTATCGCCGACCTTGGCGTGTTCAAGCTCTTTGATTCCGGCAATGACAAAACCCACCCCGCCAGCGGAAAGCTCTTTGCGCGGCTCGGACTTGGGCGTGAAAACGCCGACCTGTTCGCACAAATGGGTCGCGCCGCTGGCCATCAGCAACACCTTGTCTTTGGGCCTGAGCACCCCATTGACAATGCGCACCAACATGACCACGCCGACGTAATTGTCAAACCAGGAATCGATAATCAGGGCCTGCAGAGGTTGAGCCGGATCTCCGGAGGGTGCCGGCACACGCGCGACGATCTGCTCAAGAATCTCGTCAATGCCCACGCCCGTCTTGGCGCTGGCTAACACCGCGTCGGCGGCGTCTATGCCGATAATGTCCTCGATTTCCTGACGTGCTCCCTCGGGATCGGCCGAAGGCAGATCCATTTTATTGAGCACCGGAATAACCTCGACGCCCAGTTCAATGGCGGTATAGCAATTGGCGACAGTTTGGGCCTCGACGCCTTGCGAGGCGTCAACCACCAGCAACGCCCCCTCACACGCCGACAAAGAACGGCTGACTTCGTAGGAAAAATCCACATGCCCAGGGGTGTCGATCAGATTCAGCTCATACGTGCCGCCATCTTGCGCCAGATAACGCAGCGCAGCCGTCTGCGCCTTGATGGTAATCCCGCGCTCGCGTTCAATGTCCATGGAATCAAGCACTTGAGACGACATTTCACGATCAGCCAAGCCCCCACAACGGTGGATCAGGCGATCAGCCAGGGTCGACTTGCCATGGTCGATGTGGGCAATAATAGAAAAATTGCGGATATGATCCATACACCAGATAAACCCGCATAGCGCGGAATAAAGAGGTTGTGCCAAGACAAAAAAAGGAGCGCATAGTTGCGCTCCCTTGCGGCTATCGTGCCATTTTAACGGTTTCTACGGATTATTTTCCGGGTGTGATCGTAACCCACTGAGTTTGATCGCCGCGCAGAACCAGCAACGCAGCCGCCTTCGACGTGCTCAGTTGCGAAACCAGCTTGGCAAACTGATCGGGGCCGGTGACATCCACCGCATTGACCGTGAGAATCACGTCGCCCACATTGATGCCGGCCGTAGCGGCGGGCTCGCCCACCTCGGTGACCTGCACGCCGCCGCTGAACTTGCCCTTGGCGTGTTCCGCAGCGGAGACTTCAGTTACCTTCAGGCCGAGCGCATCAGTCGGAGTCGCCTTGGGTGCTGTCGTTTCTGCCGCTTTCTTGACCGGCGTCGCCTTCAATTCGGCCACTTTGACCTGTAACGTTATTGATTTGCCCTTGCGCCAGACTTCCATAGGCACTCGGGAATCAGGCTTGGTCGCGCCGACAATCCGTGGCAGATCGGTCCAGTGGGCAATTGATTTGCCGTTGAACTTGGTGATTACGTCGCCCGCCTTGACGCCGGCTGCGGCAGCCGGGGCGCCGCTTTCAACGTTGCTGACCATGGCGCCTTCCGCCTTGGGAAGCCCGATGGCCTTGGCCACGTCGTCAGACACCTGGCCAATCTGCACCCCAATACGACCACGGGTTACCTTGCCGCTGGCCTTGAGCTGATCTACCACGCGCATCACTTCGTCGATCGGAATAGCCAGGGAAATGCCCATAAAGCCGCCGCTCTGGGAAATAATCTGCGAGTTGATGCCTATGACCTGGCCCGCCAGATTAATGAGCGGCCCGCCCGAATTCCCCGGATTAACGGCTACATCGGTCTGAATAAACGGCAGATAGTCGCCGGTATCGCGATTGATGGCGCTGATAATACCCGCTGTCACCGTTGAATCGAGCCCAAAAGGCGAGCCAATAGCCAAAACCCATTGGCCTTTTTTGATCTCATTGGAGTCGCCTATGGGAATGGGCGTCATGCCTTTGATGTCGATCTTGATCAGCGCAACGTCGGTGCGCGGATCCGTGCCGATGACCTTGGCCTTGTATTCTTTGCCATTGGTCAGCGTGACAAAGATGCCGTTGGAATCGGCCACCACATGATTATTGGTTAAAATGTAACCATCAGACGATATGAAGAAACCGGAACCGACACCGCGAGGCACCGTATGCTCTTTCTGATTCGGCGACGACGGCGGGGGCGTTCCGCGGTGACGCGGGCCAGGCGCGCCCGGCATTTGGAAATCGGGTCCGAAAAACCAGCGGAACATATCGTACGGATCATTGCTGTTGGGCCCCATGCCCTGAGCGCGCACAGGCACGGCCTCAGTTGTACGGATATTCACCACTGAGCCCTCCGTCTTGGCGACTACTGAAGTGAAATCCGGCAGCGCCAGCGTAGGCACTGGGGCCTGCGCATGAGCGCCACCTACGGCAGAAAACGCAAGCAACGCGCTCACCGACGCCGTAGCCATGATTCGTCTAATTTTGCTATCGGCTGCATGTGTTGAAAACATCATAGAACTCCTTTGACAAAACCTGAAATTACCGGGGAGCAATCAACGGCACGTATTTGGCTTGCTGCACGATATCGCGTAACGTAGCCGCCGGCACCTCTCCAATGGCTGTCAGCCAATGGTTGCCCATTTTCGCGCCAAAAATATTCATCGCCCCTTTGTGTACGGCCCCTGTAATGGGGGCCGTTTTGCGCGCACGATCCGCCGGCTCTATAAATACTGAAATAGCCGCCAAACCATCCGACAAAACCAATTGATTCACCCGCCTGCCCGCCCTCATGCGCCGAGTAACCTGAGTGAAAGGCTCGAAACCGGCCGGAGCCGAAATCTGCCAGCCCATCTTGGCCAGATCAACAGGCACCAGAGAGGGTTGAAGCACCCGCCAGTTGTCCGTTTTCCAATGAGAGTTCAGTTGTTCATCGGAAATGGGATCACCCATGTGCAAAGATGTAAATGAAATCTGATCAACCACGTTATGGTGCAAACCCAATGTTTGGGCCTTGAGCAGCAAATGCGTAGCAACATCGGTGCAGAAACGGTAGCCATAACGATGCGCATCGCGCGGATCAAGCTCGACAACCGTACACTCTCGGCCGGCCACGCGATCGAGAACCTTGCCCTTCCTGATCGTGTAGTGAGCGGGGATATTCTTGCCATCGCCCAACAGCAGAGCCGGAAAACGGTCACCACGCTGATGCTGGAGCACAATAACTTTTTTCTCGGGAATCAGACACTGAACGATGTTGTTATGCCTGACGAATTCGCGCGGCGCGCCATCGAGCATTTCGAGCATTTCGCGTTCGCCCGTGCCATCCATCCGGTGCACAATCCGGGTTGACTGCATGCTCGAACCCTGCTGATAGGTAAATACGCCCGAATAATCGTTTTGGCGGGCAGCCGCCTGGACTGTCTGCAGTAACGCCACCAGCGGATCGAGAGCCGCCGGATGCTCTTGGGCCCATGTCGGCGCGACCAGCGTGCAGGCCGACGCCAGGCACAAAGCCGCTGCCAGGCCGACGCGCCGCAGCCCGCGCAAGCGTTGAACGTCGGGCGCCAAGGTAGCCATCGCGCCCATCAGCGCTGGTCTCCGGTGTCAAAAGACACCTGCCGCACAGGGTTGATACCCGCTATTTGCCGGTGCGCATCAAGGTAATCGCTCAAGCCCGGATCGTCGGCCGCGCTGGCGACCACTTGGGTAGCTGCCACGCCCGGTGCTGACCCACCCGCGCCTCCAGAGAAATAAGGCAACGCCACCCAGGCGACCGATGCCACTGCGGCGGCCACCGCCATACCGGAGAGCCCCACACGTATCGAAGACAACCTGCGCCGCATGGGCGCCACAATGGGCGGTTCGGCGTCTATCGCCATGGAAAGCCTGGAGAGGAACAGACTGGAGGGTTGCAACGCCAGATCGCCATTGCGCATGACATCGCCCACCAGATGATAGGTATCCCATACCTGCCGTCCGGCGGAATCAAGACCATCGGGGCCAAGCGCATCACCTTCGCCATCCATCCAGATGGAGACCGACAACTCCAGGGGGAGGCGTTCAAGGCCGTGGCCGGATTTAGTAGCTGTTTGCATAGATATCTCTCCTTACCAGCGACGATCGGCATCGTTGCCCAACACAGGACGCAATTGAGCCGCAATCGCTTCCCGCGCCCGGAATATGCGCGAACGCACCGTCCCGATGGGGCAGTTCATACTTTGGGCGATATCTTCGTAGCTCATGCCTTCTATCTCACGCAAAACGATAGCCGTACGCAACTCCGCAGGCAAAGCATCGATAGCCGTGTTGACGGTTTCAACGATCTGACGGCTTGCCATCTGCGATTCTGGCGTACTGATATCTGTTAGGTTGTCAATTTGACTAAAAGTTTCACCCTCTTCGGTTTCTATTGCATTGGGGGTGCTTGGACGGCGCCCATTAGCCACTTGCCAATTGCGCGCGGTATTGATGGCAATACGATAGAGCCAAGTGTAAAACGCGCTATCGCCGCGAAATTGCGGCAATGCACGATACGCTTTGATAAACGCTTCCTGGGCCACGTCTTCGACCTCGGACGAGTCGCGCACCATGCGCGAGAGCAGACGCATGATTTTGCGCTGATACTTTAAAACCAGCAGATCGAAGGCGTGCTTGTCACCGCGCTGCACGCGATCAACCAGTTCGGCATCGACGTCGCGCTCGCTCATCATTGCCGCCCTTTTCCAGCGCGCCACTCAGGCAACGCCGCTTGCAGGGCAAGCTGTACACGTAATTCGCGCCACGCCTCGGGCGAAACGCTGGACTTCCAGACAGTCAACTCAAGCATTGTTTCCTTTGAACCGGCGGCGGCCATCGAGAGAAAGCGCAAACGCACCCATGCGAAGGCAGGCCAGGCATGGATAAGCCGAAGAGGCCGCCGCGCGGCGGCCTGGATCAGCATCCATTGGCGTTCGCCATCGAATTCGAGCGTCGCTGGCGCTTGTTTTTGTAACAAATATTTTCGTGCAAGATAGGGTCGTACGGATGAAACGCCTGCCACGGCGGCAAGGAGTGAGATGGCACCCACAAGGGATGCCGCTACAACAAGGGATGCCGCT
>SCRC01000093.1 GCA_004297945.1 Candidimonas sp.
AATGCACGGGAACGGTGCCTGACCGAATTCATTATTGAAGCACTTGATCCGGATGGTTATCTGCGAACATCCTTTTCCGACCTGGCCGACGCCAAACAATTTCGCCCTGCAGTCAGCGACAGCGAATGGCTTACCGCCTTGAAGCTGGTTCAGCATTTAGCCGCGCCAGGCCTGGGAGCGCGCGATCTGTCCGAATGCCTGGCCTTACAGTTAAACGCCCTACCCGATCGCACGGCAGGAGTCGAACTCGCCCTAGGTATTGTTGCTCGTGCTCTGGATCAACTGGGGCGCTGCGATTACGGCGGGCTGACCAGGCTTATGGCCTGCACAGAACAACAGACCAAGCAGGCATGTGCGCTCATACGCAGCCTTAACCCGCGCCCTGCCGCCTCTTTTACACCGGTCGATCCATCGTGTTATGTCGTTGCGGACGCTTTCGTGCGCCGGGTGGGAAAATTATGGGTGACGATGGCGAACCAGGAGGCGGCGCCGCAAGTACGCCTGAACAACACCTATGCCAAATTATTTCGTGAATCTCACGGCGGCGATCGCTCTCCCATGACCCACGCCTTGCAGGAGGCGCGCTGGCTGGTGCGCAGCCTGGAGCAACGCAATTCCACCATACAGCGCGTGGCTCAGGCCATCGTAGCCAGGCAGCAGACATTCTTCGACTATGGCGCAGTCGCGCTGCGCCCCATGATGTTAAGCGAAATCGCCGATGAGCTCGGCTTGCACGAATCCACGATATCGCGCGCAACCAGCCACAAGTACTTGGCCTGTCCAGGCGGAATCTTCGAGTTTAAATATTTTTTCTCGCGCGAACTGGCGACTAGATCGGGAGGAACCTGCTCGGCCATGGCCGTGCGCGCCCTGATTCGGGAAATGATCGGAGAAGAGAATCCCCAAGAGCCGCTGTCTGATGTGGCGCTGGCCAGCAAATTGGCTCACGACGGAATCGTCGTCGCGCGCAGAACGGTGTCGAAGTATCGTGCCCAGATCAAGTGTCCGGCGGCGGAGCTGAGAAGATCTATGTGATCTTTCCCGCGGCGAGTGAGATATCTGAGTCATGCAATGCCATGAAAGGGTTGAACGCCTATTTAAGGTTTACGCACGCAATAAGCACTAAAGGCATGCACCCCAGCCTCGCGGCGGGATGCATGCTTTTTTGACTCGCAAGAGCCCGGTCGCGAGTTGATCTACAGAGTACGGCCGGTAACCAGGCGAACCAGAATCATAATGATCGCGACAACAATCAAAATGTGAATGAATCCCCCCATGGTGTACGACGTGACTAACCCAAGCAGCCACAAAACAATAAGAACCACTGCAATGGTGTAGAGCATGCCGGTCTCCTTATTTTGAGGTTTTCGAATGGGTATTATTTTTTACCCGCTTCGTGGCCGACCACGCCCCCTATTGCTGCGCCGCCTAGAGTCCCGAGCGTACTGCCGCCTGTCAGGACGGCACCCCCTACAGCGCCCACACCTGCTCCTATCGCCGTGTTTCGGCCCTGTCTGGACATGCCGCTGCACGCACCCAAGCTCAGCACAGCCGCTGCAGTTAACGCATAAGCCGCCATACGTTTAGTCGTTTTCATAAAAACACCCCTTGGTTTGAATCAGTTCCGCAAGAATTGCGTACAAACAGCTTACAGCAAGCAGCGTGCCCAGCCTAACCAAGCAAACTGCGGCATGGCGCTTGCTCGCATTGGATTGACCCGATTTGGTCGTTTACCTTTCCGTTTGAGAGTAATGGGTCATTATGACAACATCCAGAAAATACACACATACTTTGGTTACGATAATCGCCGCATTCGCGCTCTCGGCCTGTGTAATTCGCCCCGATCAACAATGATGCGTCGATTGACGCCAATGTAGTCCGGGCGATAAGCAGGATTTCGGGCGCTGGTGCTACAAGCCTTCAAGTGGTGACCTACAACGGTGTCGTCACATTGCACGGGTCTGCAGATAAGCAGTTAATTGCCCAAAACGACGTGCAGGCTGCACGCAAAGTTCCATGAGCACAGACGAGGTTTGGAACGGGCAGTCATAGCAAGACGTAACGGATCTTTCATGCGGGAAACCAAGATATTCAGCTCAAATGGCGCCCACCAGCCCTCCTGACGAACACACGCGCCTGATGACGAATCTGGAACTCGTTGAAATGCCGTTTGGCAGTGTGCTTTACGAATCGGGCATACAAATGCGGTGGGTCTGCAGACCCCAAAAGCTGAGCAAACTTTTCGTTGGCAGTCTGGAGATGCCCTCTATAGCTTCGCAGTTCGTCATTAAGCGCTGCGCTCCTCACGTTTGCGGCGCGCAGGTCAAATGCATCATCCGGCCCTGCCTGGACTGCCTCAGAGCCGGTCACTACTTGCGCAGCCCCAATGACAGATCCGTTGGGCGAGCTGCGGCGCGCATGCCAAAATAACCCTTGATTGCAGCGATGGACAGCGGTATGGCGCCAAAAATTATGAAGACCAGGTCGCCGGGCAGGCGCAGCCATTCGAGCAGGCGCGCGGTATCGCTGGCAGTGTAGTCCAGACTGCGGGCATGCCAGTAACCATGCTGAACCACATCCCACACCTGCAGCACCCCACCAGGGAAGAGGCTCAGCACTACCATCATCAGCAAACCAATATTAGTGCCCCAGAACGCAACCTTGATGTACTTTTCGATGCCCGGCCAGCGTATATTGTCTACCGTCTGACGCAAGACAAACACCAGGAGCGCAATCGCCAACATGCCAAAGACGCCCATCAGCGCGGCATGGCCGTGGTTGGGGGTAAGAATGGTGCCCACTTCGTAATAACTGACGATAGGCAGATTAAGCAGGAAGCCGAACACGCCGGCACCCAGAAAGTTCCAGAAGCCCACGGCCATCAGGAAGTAGAACGTCCACTTGTGGGGCACCGCCAGCGGCACGCCGCAGTCGTCGCAATCGCCGCGGCTGGTGCGCACAAAGTCCCAGGCGTCTAGCGTCAATAACGTCAGCGGCACCACTTCCAGTACGGAAAATAGCGCCGACATCGCCATATTGAATTGGCTGTGTCCAGTAAAATACCAGTGATGACCCGTGCCGATAAGGCCACCCAGGAAATACAGAATGGCATCGAGATAAATGACGCGCAGCGCAGTGTTGCGGTTGGTCAGGCCCAGCTGGAAAAACGTCAAGGCAACGACGGTCGTGGCAAAGAACTCGAAGAAACCCTCTACCCATAAATGGATAATCCAGAAACGCCAGGTATCGACGACCGTGAAATTGGTTTTAGCCCCATAAAACAAGGCAGGAATATAGAAGATGGGGATAGCCAGCGCCGCCAGCAAGAACATCCGTGCCAGTGGCCTGGCGTTGGCATTGCTAACCGTACGCGGGCGCGCCAGTAACCAAAGCATCACAAACCATGCCAGCAATCCCGCAACCAGCAGATATTGCCAGAAGCGACCGATTTCGAGATATTCCCAGCCCTGGTTGCCAAACCAGAACCACCAGTCGCCGAACCAGCCTGCCATGCCGGCCCACTCGCCCAACAGGCTCGCGCCGATGACCAGCGCAAACGCAGCAAATAAGGCGTGCGTGGCAGGCGCCAGCCAACGGGGTTCGTCGGCACGTAGCGAGCGTGCTAAAAACAGGGCCGCCGCCACATAGGCCGTCGCAATCCAGAAAATGGCGGTTTGCAGATGCCAGACGCGCAGCAGATTGCTGGGAAATATTTTTTCCAGCTGGAACCCGTAAAAACTACCCGGATCGGCCCGGAAATGCGCTACTCCGCCGCCCACCAATGTTTGCATCAGGAACAACAGCGCCACCACGACGAAGAATTTCACCAGCGCGCGCTGCCCCGGGCTGGCCTGGCCAGGAATCACTTGCGGGTGCACGCGATGGCCGCGAGTGATCCATCCAAGGTAGTCGAATTTGCCAAAGGCCAGCAGCACCACGCCGATGCCGATCAGCAAGACCACCAGGCTAAGTGCACTCCACAACAAGGCGCCAGGCACCGCCAGGTTGCCAACGCTGGGGTCGTAGGGGAAATTATTGGTATACGAGTAGTTATCGCCCGGACGATTAACGACCGACGCCCAGGCCGCCCACGTGACGAAGGCGGCAAATTGATGCAGATCGATGGGATCGGTAATCAGGTTCGGCTTAAGCCCGCCATTGCCCACAGGGTTATGAAAATAGGCTTTCCAATAGCCTGCCTGCTGGCGATACGCGGCCGCTTCCGGTGTGGTTAAAGACAGCGTCTGGGTGTCGGCATTGAAACGGTTGGTTTTCAGGGCCACCGCGACCTCGCCATGTATGGCAGCGGCCTGCCCGGGCGTTAATCCCGACACGGGCTTGCCATATTGCTGGTGCGCCAGGGCATCGGCCGTGTCCAGCCCCATGCGATGCAGCGCAACGGCAGAATAGTCGGGACCCAGGTAAGCGCCGTGACCCCAGATCGTGCCGTTGTCCATCAGACCGTAACGCAAGAACACAGCTTGACCGTTGCTGATATCGTCACCGGTAAATACCGTGACACCCGAGGCGTCTACCACTTTCGCCGGTATGGGCGGTGCATTGCGGTAAGCCAAGGTGGTAATGGCCAACAAGCCAGCAAAGCCGAGCACCATCACAATTAACACCGAGCGTATCCACCAGAGCGAAAGCGGAACTTCTTCGGGTTCGCTCTTGGGTTGTGCAGCTAAGTCCATGACTTGTTCCTTTTGACTAAATGGCAATGAGGCAGTTTGTAAAGACCCGGCTGGGTGTTTACTTTGCAATCGTAGCCAGATGGCACCCACAAGGGGTACCGCTACAAAAACCTACCCGTGAATCCTGTAGCGGCAGCCCTTGTGATCCTGCCTCCAGACATGCGAGGCCAGAAGATAATTTAGCGACGCAATCGGTTTGCGCCAGGGGATTTTGGTGCTTACCTTTAACCACTTGGCATGTTGATTGAGCATCGAATCAATGATGTGTATAACAGCTTCGTAGCATGAGAACAGGCCGTGGCGCCCAGTCAGCAGATATCCCTCAAGCCAATCCTGGCACAGGTGCTCGCTTAACACCTCCATGACACTATCGTGGACTGGACATAGCGTCCTCCCAATTTCTTCTGGAATCAACAGCACTGATCTAGTCATTATCCGGATAAATGCCTCGACAAGATGATTACTGACCTGACTTCACCATGTACTGAACAGCCGACGCCAACGTCGCATCATCGACCTTGCTCGCTCCGCCTCTGGGCGGCATGGCGCCCTTGCCATTGATGGCCGTGGCCAAAATGGTGTCCATACCTTGCGCGATAATGGGTGCCCACGCAGCCTTATCGCCAAGCTTGGGGGCGTTCGCCGCGCCCGTGCTGTGACACACAAAGCAAGCCGATTTGTATAGCTTCTCGCCATCATGGTTCACGGTGGCTGTTGTCATGGCCGAGGCGGACCCCACGCCCTGGGCAGTGGTCAGCGCGGGGGCGACGCACACAGCCAGGGCAGCCCCCAACACGACGTGAGCAAGCTTAAACATAAATTTCTCCAATGATGGTTGACAAAAGCCTTGCCACCCAACAAACCTTCGTATGAAATAAATAGCGGCGATCACACTTGAGTGATGGGGCCGGGCGCCTTGACTTGTTTCATCAGGTCATCATTCCACTTGCCTTCGACCTTGACCTGGCCCGCTGCGCCCAGCAAAAAGGATTCGATCAGATTATGGTTCAGATAGGCATAAATGCCAGGTTGTTTAAAGGTATACAACGCCACCCCGGCCGAACCACCCGGAACAAACCAGGTTTCGAGCCCCTTTAGCGGAGGATTATCGAACTTGCCCAGTTCCCACACCCAATCGCCGTGCCCACCAATAAGATGCGGCCGCGTGTCCCGATTGGCTTGCGAGTGAATAAACAGCACGGTTTCGCCGACGTTGGCCAGCAGAGCGTGTGCGCCCGTCAGCGCGCCCACCTTGCCGTTGAACACCACATGGGTGGGAGTAAGGGTCTGCATCACCTCGACGGTATCGGCGTAGCTCGCAGCCGGCGTGTCATAGTCTTTGTAGTTGCCCTTTTCGTCCTTGGGAATGTACAGGTCAAACTCACCTATGGTGTAGGCCCTATCGTAGTGCAGGCGTTTGCCGTTCGCGTCTTTCAAACCGCCGCGCGGCAAAACCATTATGGTGCCGCTCATACCCGACACGACATGCCAGGCCACCGTGCCTTCGGGGGCGCAATGATACACAAAAGCACCGCTGCGGTCGGCTTTAAAACGCAACGTGACTTGCTGGCCAGGATTGACATTGGTCAACTTGGCGCCTCCCAGTGCACCGGTCGCCGCATGAAAGTCAATATTGTGCGGCATGGCGTTCGTTGCAGGATTAACCAAGGTCAATTCAACGTAATCGCCTTGATGCACCACCATGGTGGGGCCAGGCATGGAGCCGTCAAAGGTCATGGCCTGCATCGTTGTACCTTTGTCGTCTATCACAATCTTTTTTTCTTGAACCGTCATGCGAAATTCAACCACCCTGGGCGTTAAATCAACGGCCTGCTCGTGCGCGTGAATCATGGGCGGCGCAACAAGGTCAACTTTGACCCTTCGCAAGGTCGATATGTCGTGCGCAATAGACGCTTCTTTTGATCTCGTGTCAGGATTGGCTTTTGCCAAAACAGGGCCAGTGATAATGGCCGACCCGGCGAGCGTGCCCATACCTACTTGCTTCAGAAATGAACGCCGTTTCATCATGAAATTCCTTCGTTGTATGATTGACCTGTTGAATTCATTTAATACCTGTCTTGCCATTCCGTTCTTGATCTAGATCAAGCTTGATGCAGATTAATGCGGGTTTTCCCTAAAAACGACAGACCCAACGACAGGCCGTTCCAGTTCAACTCTGTTTAATGCAACGCCCGGGTTAAATCAGTTGGCTGCGATCTGGTCGTCACGGGCATCTATAATCGTAGCCGAGTGCGCGAATGAATCATGGGCGGAACCTCGAAAACCTCACTCCAATCGATGGCTGTGCCAACCTTGTTTTCACATTAATAAACCACAAATTCCAAGTGGCCCTCATGTTTCGTATGTGGCGACTCATCACAGTACAGGACCCAGGTTGACGACGCTGTTGTCGGCGCATAAGTTACAAATTGTGTCGTCTGTTGAGTTGAACGACCAAAGAACCCCTCAATTGAACAGAAAATGCACTTATAATCGTTAATTCAAATCTATTGCATAGAACGGCATGCAAAAAACCATTTCCGTTGCGCCCGGCTCTACCCATTGTTCCACCTGCGCGTTAAGCGAACTGTGCTTGCCTTTGGGCATGTCGCACGAACAACGCGTCAAACTCGACCAACTTATCACCAAGCGCATCCAGATAAAAAAAACGGGTGCCCTGTTTCATCTGGGCGATAGAGCCGAAGCCGTCTACGCCATACGCTCTGGGTCCATCAAAACCCAGCTTGAGGATGCTGCCGGCCGAGCGCAAATCACCGGGTTTCTGCTGCCTGGCGAAATCGTCGGCCTCGATGGCCTGATTGAGCTACGGCAGCCGTCGCATGCGATCGCAATGGAAAATACTGAGGTATGCGTAATTCGCCTTGATGAAATGGATATCCTGGCTCCGCACTTACCTATTTTGCAGCAACAGTTCAGACGGTTGATGAGCAAGGAAATACAACGCTCCCATCAGATGGTCATGTCTTTGGGGCTTTTACTTTCCGAACAGCGTGTGGCGGGCTTTTTATTGAATACATCGCTACGCTTGTCGGCGTTAGGCTATTCATCAACCCAGTTCGTCCTGCGAATGAGCCGCGAAGATCTAGGTAATTACCTAGGTTTGACACTGGAAACAGTTAGCCGACTATTTTCACGTTTCGGGCGCGAAGGCCTAATACGCGTTCACCAACGTGAAATTCGGTTGCTGGATCTTGACGCATTGCGAGAGCTGGCCAGCGCTCCTTGCGACTAGATATCTATCGCTACAATTATTGATAACAGAACGATATGCCGGGCACTACCGTAAAGGCGACGACAAAGGCTCGGATCAGGGATATCACAGCCGGCCTGATGCAGTTTCCCCCCGAGCTGTTCAGTGAGATTCCTGCATGGAATGCGGCGAGCACAACGATAGCTGTCAAGCCGTGAATGGTGGCAGATCAGCGAGCTTGGTCTGGCCCTGGCGATGATTCTTTACGCCGAATCGTACAGTTCGATTCGGCGCTTTGCTGTTAAACATGGCGAAGACAACACGAAGCTGACGGTATATGGGCCAGCACCACCATGGACGCCTTTCACAACCGCTTCTGTTGATTTACATCAACAATACTCCCCATTTTAAATGCAACAATCACAAAACAGAGAGCATCAATTGCTATCCTGACATGAGCACTCCAGGCAACAATCCGAAAATATTGATGGAGAGAATCGGTGGATGCCACAATAGCTGTCAAAAAAATTCGAATTCAAGATTTTTTGTCTGAATTAACGCTATTCAATGAATTGAACGACAGTGAACTTGATGACGTTGCTCAAGCTAGCGTGGAAATTAACGTTGACCGCGGAAATCTAGCGTTTCAGCGAGGAGACCCGTGTAATGGGTTTCATATTGTCGTGTGCGGCCAGGTAAAGCTGGCTCTGGTTTCGCCGCAAGGCAACGAAAAGGTAATCGCCATCCTGCGCCCGGGCCAAAGTTTTGGCGAGGCGCTTATGTTTATGGAAAGACCATACATCATGTCGGCGCAAGCTCTCGTCGATACAAAATTGCTGCATGTGCCCAAGACGGCCGTACTCGCCCAACTGGCCCTTGATTACCGTTTCGTGCAAAAAATGCTGGTCAGCTTAAGCCAACGCCTATATGAATTAATAAACGATATCGAAGCCTACTCCCTTAAATCAGGATCACAGCGCGTTGTCGACTACCTGCTTCAATGCAATCAACACGCTCGCACAAGCTCGTGTCATCTTGAGTGCAGCAAGGCGGTGGTCGCCTCACGCCTGAACCTGACCCCTGAACATTTCTCACGCATCCTGCACGGCCTGTGCACGAACAGGCTGATTCGCGTCAACGGCCGTGCAGTAACCATAGTGAATATTGAAAAGCTGCGCGGCTATCAGGGCAGAATCCTGCCATAGAGTTTTGCCACCCACAGGGGTTGCGCTGCATAACGTTCAAGCTGATATCTATGACAACACGCCGGGATCCTCTGGCGGGTAGGTGATGACCAAACCCTCTACCTTGGCAAAAGGCGTCAATTTGTGCGCTTGTAAACGTTTTTCGCTGATGATCTCCTCTACGTATACGCCATGAACCACCAATGCGTCGGCGATTAACGAACGGTGGCAGCGCCATGGCACCGCTTCGGCGCACATCAGCGCTACTCGATCGTGCCGCGATCTTTCGATCAAGGCAGCCAGGTTCTCGGCGAATTCGGGTGTTTGCATATAGTCGGCGTAGCCCCGAAAAGAGGCATTTCGCCAAGCCATATTCGGCGACTCCGGATGAGTGCGACGAAAACCCCCAAGACCCACGAAATGCTCGTAGCCAATGCCTGCCTGCCGAAGCGACAGGGGCAGAGTATCGAGATTGAATTGGGGATTATGACGTGAACGCGGCACGGTCCGCACATCATTCAGCTGTGTGACGCCATGGGAGGTCAGCAGCGATATGAATTCGGCGATGGACCGGGTTGAATGGCCCACTGTCAACACCCTAAGCGGCGAGATCCGAGTCATGCAACAAATTCAGTTTGTATGCATTTCCGGCTGGTATGGCTCAGAATTTCGCCCCCCGTTGGAGTCCCGATCATAGTTGTTATGATCGTGGGACCGGCGCTGCTGATTCCACCCTCTGTCGGAGCCGCCATTATGCTCCTGATCGCCGCC
>SCRC01000094.1 GCA_004297945.1 Candidimonas sp.
GACGATGGCATCAATGGCGTTTTGAATTACCGCAAATGTAATGGGATCAATGCCTGACGTCATACCCGCTCCCGATTAATATCTATAACAATATTGCCAACGGCGTCCGCCCAAGCGCTCGCATCAGGGGGCACGACAATCGTCGTGTCGTAAGACTCGATAATGACCGGCCCCTGCCTGCGCGTTGCGTTCATTTCGCTGCGAGCGATAAGCTCTGTATCGCACAGTGGAGAGTCTGGATCGAAACTCACCTTGCGATGGCCCGTCAGGCCCGATAGCGCGCTCGCATCAACCTGAATGCGGGAAAAATTCAGACGCTGATCACTGCGTCCGTATACCTGCACACGCACATTGACCAGTTCAAGCGGCTCATCACTGCGATAGCCAAATGTACGTTCGTACAGTTCGCCAAAGGTCCCAATCAGGCTGGCCGTCGTTTGTCCATCGCCAAGCGGGCCTGTCAGCGGCACGGTCAGCTCGGAGCTTTGGCCCACATAGCGCAAATCGACGCCGACTGTCGTATCGACCGATGCCGCGTCATACCCCTCCGCAGCAAGCACAGACCTTCCCTGAGCCAGCAAATCGTCAATCGCCTGCTGAACAAGCGCCGATCCTGCCGCTTCAAGCGGCCGCAATATGGCTTTGACGAAATGATGTTCCGCATTGGCCGTCAACATTCCAGCCGAACAAAAGACTCCGGCCATCACGGGAGCAATAACCCGACTGATGCCCAGCAATTTGGCCACTCCCACCGCATGCAACGGTCCCCCTCCGCCAAAGGCAATCATGGTCATTTCTCGGGGATCGCGCCCCCGTTCGATGGTCACGGCCCGAATGGCGCGGGCCATGTTCACGTTCGCCACGCGGCGTATACCGTGCGCAGCGGCCAGCGCATCAAGGCCCAATCGGTCGCCTATATGCGTCTGCACTGCTCGGCGAGATAACTCTGCATCGACTTTAAGACTACCGCCAGCCAATGCCTGCGTATTCAGATAACCCAAAACCATATTCGCATCAGTCACGGTGGGGTAATCGTTACCCAGCCCGTAGCAGGCAGGGCCGGGTACGGCTCCGGCCGATTCGGGCCCAACGCACAACAACCCCCCTGCGTCGATCCACGCCAGCGACCCTCCGCCTGCGCCCACCTCGGCAATATCGATGGCGGGCACCTTTAACACATAACCACCTCCTTTAATGAAGCGGCTCGGCGCGCTGATGCCATCGCGAAACTCATACTCTGTTGTCAGCGACGGTGCTCCGTCGATAATGCTCGAGGCTTTGGCCGTCGTGCCCCCCATATCGAAAACCACCAACTCTTTGTCATGATTGAGCAGGCCAATTTGCGCAGCGCCCGCCACACCGCCCGCCGGACCCGATGCTACTGCAAATACGGGCTTGAGCGTCGCCGAAGCAATGCCCATCATCCCTCCATTGGAGGCCATGACCTGCAACGACGCGTTAACCCCCATGCGTTCCAGTTCGGTTTTAAGACGAGACAGATAATCACGCATTGCAGGCAGAATATAGGCATTGACAACCGTGGTGCTCGTGCGTTCGTATTCCTTGATTTCGGGCAATACCTCGCAGGAAACACTCAGCAACACATGAGGGAACGCCTTTTCGATAATGGCCTTGGCGGTCTGTTCGTGAATCGGATTGATATAACTGTTGATAAAACAGATAGCAATGGCTTGGACACCTTCGTTCACCATTTCCTGAACTGTATTCCTTACCTCATTGGCATCAAGGGGCGTCACAATTTCGCCCCGGGCACCGATACGTTCTTTCAGCCCGCGCCGATAACGGCGCGAGGCCAAAGGCACTGGCTTTTGCCATGCCAGGTCGAACATGGTGGGGGTGCGTATGCGCCCAATCTCCAGCACATCGCGAAAGCCTTCCGTGGTCAGGACGCCTGTCAGCGCACCGCTCTTTTGTAAAATGGTATTGGATGCGGTGGTTGTACCATGCACGATTTCGGTAATGTCGCCAGGATCGATGCCGGACTGCTCGATAAGACGGCCCAAACCCTGAACAATCGCCAAGCCAAGATCATGCGGCGTGCTCGATGTTTTATTGACAAATAGACGACCGTCTGGCATTGCCAGCACGATATCGGTAAATGTACCGCCTATATCGCAACCTACACGTACTTTCATTGGATTGCTCATCTGGCCCTCACCCCCGTCTTATCTTGAGCTTGCGATATCTTTTGAAAATAAAACTGCAATAAAATTATATGATTATATTAACTAACTAGTTAGTACAATAGCGAGTCAAAACCCTATCGTCAAGCCTTTCAATGCTAGGGTTTCCACTTAGCGATTCCGCAGCACGAGACGCCGCTACGTGTACACTCGCCGTTACCAAAAGGGATTTCACAAGAACACAATGCAGACAGCGAAACCTGCCGTGAGAACAAAACCCCGAGTGCGCGATGCGCGAGCCACGCGTGAACGCATTCTGTCGATGGCTTATAAAGAATTTGCCGTGCGTGGCTACGATGGCGCACGCATTGACGCTATCGTGGCGCGCTGCAAAATAAGTAAAAATCTGCTCTACCATTACTTCTCTGGAAAAGAAGCGCTGTTTATTGAAGTAATGGAGCGGGCATACGGAGCGATGCGCGAACGACAAAACGAGTTGGCGCTTCCCGGTGAGAACCCGATTGCGGATATGCGGGCATTAGTAACGCAAACCGTTCAGCACTTTATTGACCAGCCCGATTTCATCCAGCTTTTGTCAACAGAAAACCTGTATAAGGCAAAGCACATCAGAAAGTCAGAGAAAATTACGGCCATGTTCAATCCGCTCAAAACGGCACTGGACGATATTCTTGAAAAGGGCAAGCATCAAGGCGTCTTCCGGCAAGATGTCGATTGGGTCGACCTTTATATATCCATATCAGGCCTGGGTGCATACTGCATTTCAAATCGCTATACCTTGTCATACGTCCTGGGAACCGATCTGGGGACACCCGAGCGCACCGCCAGCCGGCTCAGGCACATACCCGACATGGTTCTCAGCTATCTGTGCGACCTGGGTACGCACAAGGGCGCGACCACTCTGCCTTCCTGACCTGTTCACCTCGTGGCAATCAAAACGTTATCAAAAAATCGTCGGTGGCACCCACAAGGGGTGCCGCTACAAATACGTATCGGCCTTACAAATCGTATCGGCCTTACAAATACGTATCGGCCTTACAAATACGTATCGGCCGCTCATGTAGCGACAGCCCTTGCGGCTGCCAAAATCGGCAGCAATCACGCCGCTTCATTACAGCGACCTCGCAGCCAATAGCCAAAAACCTCCAGCGCCTCTTTATTGATGGGGTCGTCGTTGTAGGAAATATAGTATCCCTGATCATTCGGAAGATGATGGGATACGGGAATAACCAGTTGATTATTGGCCAGTTCCGTCAAAACAAAAATCTCCGGCACCAAGGCCACGCCCAGGCCGGACATGGCCGCGCTGGTCAGCATCGTGAACAGCTCGAAACGGCTGCCTCTGAGAGGCCTTAAATCGTCGGCCAGACCCGCCGTTGCAAACCATTGCTTCCATGCATCTTCTCGCGAAGATAAATGCAATAAAGGAAACTGGGCAATGATCTCGGCCGAAACATCGGGTATATCGTTGATCAGCTCACGGCTGCAAATGGGAACAACCTTGCCCTCCCTAAGCAAGAGCTCGCCTGCCGTGTCGCGCCAAACATCGTCGCCATAATAGATGACCGCATCGAACTGGCTGTTATTCAAAACGAACGGGTCTGATTTAACGGTAAGGTTTATATTGATTTTGGAATACTTGCTTCGAAAATCTTTCAATTTCGGGATCAGCCATTGCGTGGCGAAAGTGGCGCCAATGGCAATGTCAAGCGACGAGCCTTCCTCACGCTGAACAATCAAGTCTGAGGTCGTGCGCTCTATGCGCTCAAGGCAGCTTCTTATCTTCATGGCGTAATTCTGGCCGTAATGGGTCAGCTCAATTCTCTTCTTTACACGCCTGAACAACACCACCCCAAGCTTGTGCTCAAGCCCGATCATTTGCTTGCTCACCGCGCTTTGCGTCAAGTGCAGTTCCTCGGCGGCTCTGGTCAAATTTTCATGCCGCGCCACACACTCGAATATTTCCAAAGCTCCCAGGCTGGGAATCATTTTCCGCATAGTCCGTCATCCTTCAAGCTTATTGATTTGGCAGCTTTGCCAAGGCAAGCTGTATCCAATATTTGGCACCGATATCAATCAAGCGATCGTTGAAATCGTAATGACTGTTATGCAAGGCGCAGGATACGACCCCATGAGACGCGCCAGGCTGCGCCAGCGCCCCATTGCCTATCCATATATAACAGCCCGGCTTTTCCAGCAGCATCCACGAAAAATCTTCGGCGGCCATGCTTGGCTCTATCTCAGTATGAATTTCATCTTCGCCAAAGGTGCTCTTCAAAACACCAAGGCAAAATTCGGTTTCGTCAGCATGGTTTATCGTCGGTGGGTCGTTGCGCACAAAATTCACCTGAGCCTCGCACCCGAATGCACTGGAAATGGTGAGCGACAATTCCTTGACCCGTTTTTCAATGAGGTCAAGAACGTCCAGGGTAAGAGTGCGCACCGAGCCCACCAAGGTTCCTGCTGCGGGGATCACGTTGTGCGCGTTGCCGACATTCATTTGTGTGATGCTTAAAACAGCGGCCGACAGTGGATTCAGATTTCTTGACACCACAGTTTGCAAGGCCAGAGCCAGTTGTGCAATGGCAACAACCGGATCGACAGAGAGCTGTGGCATCGCCGCATGCGCCCCTTTGCCTTTGACCGTAATGTGAAAGTAGTTGGTGGAGGCCATAATGGGTCCCGGCTTGATGCCGAAATGTCCCAGAGCCAGGCCGGGCCAGTTATGCATTCCAAAAACAGCGTCCATGGGAAAGAGCTCAAATAAACCTTCGGCCATCATTTTCCGGGCGCCGCCTCCGCTTTCCTCGGCGGGTTGAAATATAAGGTAGACAATTCCACAGAAGTCATTGTGCGTGGCCAGATATCGGGCGGCCGCCAACAACATCAGTACATGGCCGTCATGCCCACAACCATGCATTTTATTTTCATGAACGCTGGCGTGGGCAAAGGTATTTTCTTCTTTCAACGGCAAGGCATCCATATCGGCCCGCAGCCCGATCGCCCGACTTCCCGGTTGCTGCCCGCGGATAATCCCGACAACCCCGGTAATCGCTATGGCGCTCACCACCTCAATATTCCACTGCGTCAATTTATTCTTGATAAGCGACGACGTACGAAGCTCCTGGAAGGCAAGCTCCGGATGCGAGTGCAAATCGTGGCGCAACGCCTTCATTTCCTCGTGCCATTCATTCAGGGTTTGATCAATCTCGACGGTGTTCATCAATGCTCTCATGTCTAAATTGCGGCTTCGCGAACCTAGGGTAAACGCGTAATTGTTGCCGACAATCGCAACGCTAAATCCTGTACAAGACAATTCGATGTGAATCATTCCATAAGCTCATGATAATCACACCAAATCTCACTTTTCTTATATTTAGTTTACGATTAAGCTTCAAAAGGCCAATTTTGATGCTAGCCACACTTAAACGCAATAGTGCCCACACGCGAAAACAGCCCTCACAGGAAATTCAACATGACGAATAAAGCAGTTATCCGAGCGGTAAGCAAAATGGCGCTCGCTGCAGCCATCTCCGCCATTTCGATCAACGCCATTGCCGGCGTGGTTCTTGACCGCGTCGAGAAAACCAAGCAACTGGTCGTGACCGTTAGCGCGAAATGGCCACCCCATGCTTTTTTGAACGATAAACATGAGTTGGCCGGCTTCGATATCGATACCGCCAATGAAATCGCCAAGCGCATGGGAGTCAAGGCCAAATTCGAAACACCCGACTTCAAGTTGGTGACGGGCGGACATTGGCACAACCGTTGGGACCTGGCTGTATTTTCGATCACGCCCACCAAGGCCCGTGCCCACAACATCAACTTCCCTGCCATTTATTACTACAGTTCATACGTTTTCGTGGTGAATAAAGATTCCAAGGCGAAAACTCGCGAAGATCTTAAAAACGTGACATTCGGCGTCGAAGGCGACACGACAGCCGATGACTATATGCATCACGCCATGCAGTTGGACATGACCACCGTGCCGCCGTTCAAGTATCTGGACTTCACACCGAAGATGATCACTTATAAATCGTCGATGTTGCCTTTTGAAGACCTTCGTTTGGGCGACGGGGTGCGCATCGGTGCGGTGATTGCCGAAAAGGCCACTGCGGAAAACGCCATCAAACACGGATATCCCGTAAAAATAATCCCTAACGACACGGCGTTCCTGGAACCCGTCGCCATCGTGACCGACAAAGGCGATCCTGAATTCGACAAGAAAATCGCAGCTGTGGTTGATTCCATGAAAAAAGATGGCACGTTGAAAGCCATCAGCGAAAAATGGTATGGCGCGGACTATACCCAAGCAACCCCGCAATAACCTCTTTGGGGGCGACCCAAGTCGCCTCAAACCACTAAACTGACAGAAGGGGGCCTCCCCCCCTTGTGCGAAAACGTGTCTGAATATTCAAACAATTATTACGTCCAAACCATCTCCACTCACACTCCCTACCCCTGTCTGGCCCAAACCGAAGAAGCCGATGTCTGCGTAATAGGCGCTGGCCTGGCTGGGCTGACGGCGGCGCTGGTGCTGGCTCGGGCGGGCAAGCGGGTGGCGTTGCTAGAGGCCGAAAGAGTCGCCTGGGGCGCCTCGGGAAGAAATGGCGGTGTCGTCAGCCCCGGCTATTCAACCAGCTTTGCAAAAATCGCCGGGCGAGCCGGAGTAGACTGCGCCAAACAGCTTCATCGGCTGTCACTGGAAGGCGTCGAAATCGTCAGAAAGAACATAGCGTCTTTAAATATCGGGGACGCCAACCCGATCGACGGAACCCTTAAGGTCAGCCGATTTGAAAACTCGACCGAGGCTCAAAAAAATATTCAATGGTTAGAGCAAACATTCGGCTATTCCCTTGAGTTCAAATCCAAAGAAGAAATCCGCAGTTTGCTGATATCGGACAAATACATGAATGGCGTGTTTAACCCGCATGCCTTTCACTTTCATCCACTGAACTACGCCCTGGGTCTGGCGAAAGAGTTGGAACGGCTGGGCGGCCATATATTCGAAGACTCGCGTGCTCTGAAAATCAGCACGAAAGGAGCAAGCAGGCGCATCGAAACCGCGCGCGGCGCCGTACACGCGCCAGTGGTGCTGATTACCTGCGGCGGTTATACAGACGGCCTTGTTCGAACGCTGACTCGCAGCTATGTCCCCATATCCACCTATATGGTCGTCACCGAGCGGGCCAAAGATCTTATCGGCACAGCCATCAAATCCAGCTCTTCTATCGGCGACACCCGGCGATCCAGTGATTATTATCGGCTTGTCGACGGCGGCGCACGGATATTATGGGGCGGCATGATCACAACCAAACAGGCTGAGCCGGCGCGGCTGGGCACCCTGCTCAAGCAACGCATGGTAGACACTTATCCGCAACTGGCCGACATTCGTATCGACCGTTCATGGTCGGGAAAAATGGCGTATGCCAGGCATCTGATGCCCCAAATAGGCAAACTCGACGATGGCCTATGGTATTGCATGAGTTTCGGCGGCCACGGGATGAATACCACGGCCATCGGCGGCACCGTCATTGCCCAAGCCATTCTTGGGCAATCAGACAGATACACGCTTTTCACCCCATTCGGCCTGGAGTGGAATGGCGGCGTCGCGGGCACGGCGGCTGTGCAATTGACGTACTGGTATTATCAATTTCGCGATTTTCTGCAAGAACGAAAGTCGCAACAGATGAATTAACGCCATTGCCAAATCAATTATGGATGCGAATGCGAAGCACAGACGGTAGTCGTTGTACGACAAGCGAAGCTGACAAAGCGCACGATTGATTTAGAAATGGAATAAGATCGGAGTCCGGAAAATGCCTCTCACCAATCAGAAAAAATACAAGAAAGCCAATACCTTCTGCGCCATTATCGTTCTGGCGATTCTGATCGGGCTATATTTTTACTTCTGCATTGACAATACCTTATGGCTCTCAGACCTGGTAAAACAGTCTTCTGGGGATCCCGGCCAGATAACGTTTTATGGCACACTGGTCAAATGGGTTTTCGGCGTCGCCTTGTTTATTGCCAATATCTTTTTACTGGGAAAGATACCCAAACGGACTCAGGTTCTGATTACCTTTGCGGAATTGTTTGCGCTGCTGGGCCTGTTCATGGCCACCTTCCAGCTCAGCCTGCCGTTCATCATGAGCAACGTGGGCTACATGATTACACAGGGCGCTTTCACCACCTTGTATGTTTCGGCCATATCCATCTTTATCGCGTTCTGCATAGCTCTCGTCACCGCCATCGCCAGATTATCGTCAAATGGCGTGGCAGTCGGGCTGGCGACCTTCTACACGTCGCTCTTTCGCGGGTTGCCGTTGCTGATACAGATTTTTATTCTGTACCTGGGCTTGCCGCAGTTGGGCTTTATCATCAACCCTATCCCGGCGGGCATCACGGCCTTGTCGCTGTGTTACGGCGCCTACATGAGCGAGGTGTTTCGAGCAGGTATTCAAAGCATTCCCAAGGGCCAGTGGGAAGCGTCAAAGGCGCTTGGCCTGCATAAGCGCAAAATCATGCGTCTGGTGATTCTGCCACAGGCGTTAAAAATAATTATTCCGCCCACAGGCAATCACTTTATCGCCATGTTGAAGGACAGCTCGCTGGTGTCTGTCGTAGGCGTGTGGGAATTGACATATGTAGCCAGCACGCTGGGCAACCGCGAGTTCCGCAATATGGAAATGTTGGTCACCGCCGCCGCCATCTATTGGACTATGTCGATAACTCTCGAAATCATCCAAAGCCGGATCGAACGAAAGTACAACCCTGCTACCCGCTAATCATAAAAATAGAGCAACGCTTCCGTCAGGATGAATCATATGCAAGACGAAACAAAATATGCCATCACCATGGAAAATGTCAATAAGTGGTATGGCAAACACCATGTTCTGAAAGACATCAACATTCGCATAAAAGATCAGGAAAAGGTCGTTATATGCGGCCCATCCGGATCGGGAAAATCGACGCTCATCCGGTGCATCAACGGGCTTGAAGAACACCAGGAAGGAAAAATCGTAGTCGATGACGTTGAGCTGTGCGATGAGCTCAATTCCCTGGATCAAGTCCGCGGCAATGCAGGAATGGTTTTCCAATCATTCAACCTATTCCCGCATATGACAATCCTGGAAAACTGCACCCTGGCTCCCATCCACGTCAAGGGGATGAAAAAAACCGCGGCCGAAGAACTGGCCATGAATTTCATTTCTCGCGTCCAGATAGCAGATCAGGCGCATAAATACCCCACCCAACTATCGGGCGGCCAGCAGCAGCGTGTAGCGATTGCCCGGGCCTTGTGCATGCAGCCCAGGATTATGCTGTTTGATGAGCCCACTTCGGCGCTCGACCCCGAAATGGTGAAGGAAGTCCTGGACACCATGATCGAGCTGACCGATCTGGGAATGACCATGCTGTGCGTGACCCACGAAATGGGCTTTGCCAAGCAGGTTGCGGATCGCGTCATTTTTATGGATAACGGCTCGATCATTGAGTCCGGGACGCCCACCGAGGTTTTTGACAAGCCCCAGACCGATCGTCTGAAATTATTCCTTAGCCAGATACTGCATAACTGACCTTCAGGCGCGCGGCAAGGCGGCAATCTAATGTGGTTTGTCCGCTGCCACATGGGCCTCGCGCGACACGGTGGCTTCTTCGCCAATAAGGCCGCGAGGCCGGAAAATCAATACCAACATAAGCACTAATCCAATCAGAATGATCTGGGCGGCCCCACCTTTGACCTGCAAATCGACAGGCAACATGGCCTGGGCCATGGTGCCGCTTAGCGTCCACACAGCCCACATCAAAATAGCGCCAAGTATGGCTCCTTTATTGTTGCCGCTGCCGCCCACAATCAACATCGCCCATATCTGGAAGGTAACGATAGGCAAGAAGTCTTCGGGACTGATAAAGCCAATAAAGCTGGCGTAAAGAGCGCCGCCCAAACCCATCACGGCAGAACCGATTACAAAAGACTGCATGCGAAAGCTGAGCGGATTTTTCCCAAGCGACGAAGCCGCTACTTCATCTTCGCGGATCGCCTTGAGAACCCGTCCCCAAGGAGAACGCACGATGGCGTCGAGTGCGCCGTATATCACCAGAACCAGCACGATCATGAACGCCAGCATCAACAGATTTCGGCCGAGCACCGACTGGAACAAATCAGGCAAAAGCCTTGGAATGCTGCTGGCACCCTGGCTTCCGCCCGTCAGGAACGCAGCGTTCAGGGCAATCAACTGAAGAATGGCTCCGATGCCAATCGTGACAATTGCCAGATAGTCCTCGTGCAGACGCAAGGTGGGAATTCCGACGATGAGCGCGATGAGGGCCGCAGCGCCTGCCGCACCCACCAGCCCAATCGCAAAAGGCAATCCAAAGCCACCCAGATGGCCACCGTAGGGCGGCCCGCACAAAATGGCAAACGCGTAAGCGCCCACCAGGAAGAATCCCGAAACGCCAATGTTGAAAAGCCCGGTATAGCCCCATTGCAGATTCAGACCCAAACAGACGACTGCAAAAATCAGAGCCTGGATCAGAAAGAAAACCAGGTAGGACGCCATTCCAATCATGAGCGTTCTCCCAGAATGCCTTTAGGATAAACGAGAAGAATCAGGAACATCAGGAAAAATCCCACTGCAGGCATATAAGCGGCCCCAATCAAGGGAACCGACATGGATTCGGCCAGGCCGATAATCAGCCCGCCCAGTACAGCACCGTAAATACTTCCTACGCCGCCGAGAATGGCGGCGGCAAACATGGGCAAGATAAGATTAAAGCCCATCGCCGGGGCAATTTGCACCGTCAGGCCAAACAACACCCCCGCCACCGCCGCCAGGCTTCCCCCCACTATCCAGGTCCAGCGAATGACTGCATGCACATTGATGCCAGTCACCCTCGCCAGCGCCGGGTTGTCGGAAACGGCCCGCATCGCCTTGCCAAGTCGGGTACGAGTAAGAAAGAGGTGCAGTGCAACCATCAGAACGGCAGTAAGCGCTATGACAAAAATTTCGTCCGCCGTCAGCCGTACCCCTGGAAAGATTTCCCTGGCAATGGAAATATTGCGCGAATAGTATTCCGGCTGCGACCCCCAAACGAATATCACGACGTTGCGCAACATTAGCGAGGCCCCAAATGAGGCAATTACCAAGGTGACGGCTACATCGCTTTTACGCAATAAACGAAAGAGCAGCCAATCCAATATTAAGGCCAGGCCTGCGGTCAATGCACCCGCCAGAATGATCGCAAACAAAAAATTCCAGCCAAAACTCAAGGGACCCAACGTGGCTCCGCTGCTAAACAAGCTGACAAACACCAAGGCGAAGTAGGCGCCAAAGGTCAGAAACTCGCCATGGGCAAAGTTGGCAAAACGCAAAACGTTATAGGTCAGAGTCAGGCCTATGGCCCCCAACGCCAGGGTCGCGCCCAGAATGATTCCATTGGCGACGTATTGCCACATCATGACAAGCCCCTACGCACCCCTAGGTACAGTTGACCTATCTCGGGGTTTTCGAGCAGCTCGCGGGCACTGCCGTTTACTCGGTCACAACCCTGGGCAAGCACATAACCGCGGTCGGAAATGGCCAGGGCAGCCCGGGCGTTTTGCTCGACTATCAGAATAGTCACACCGGTGTCGCGCACCTCGCGCACTTTGGCAAATACCACCCCTACCAGTTTGGGCGATAACCCGGCCGAAGGCTCGTCGAGCATCAACACCTTTGGATTCGCCATCAGGGCCCGCGCCACAGCCACCATCTGCCGCTCGCCCCCGGACAGCGTACCGGCCAGTTGACGGCGCCGTTCCTGCAAACGCGGAAACAGACTGAACATTCGCTTGATGCTCTGCCGAATTTCGGCGCGATCATTTTGCAGGTAAGCGCCCATTTCCAGATTTTCTTCGATACTGAGCCGCGCAAAGATATTTTCGGTTTGCGGCACGTAGGCCAAGCCTCGTCGCACCATCAGGTGAGCCGCCACACCCACGATGTCTTGTCCGAATAATTGCACGCTGCCCGTATGCACAGTAACCAGGCCAGCAATTGCCTTGATCAAGGTGGATTTCCCTGCGCCATTGGGGCCCAGCACAGTCACGATCTCGTTGCGCCGAACCTCCAGCCCGACGCCTTGCAAAATATTGACCTCCGGCGTGTAGCCGGCCACCAGATCGCGCACGCACAACGCCAGGTCACTCATTCCAGAACCCCGCCCAAATACGCTTCGAGCACCCGTGGGTCGCTGCGCACAACCTCTGGCGGCCCCTCCAGAATGAGTTTGCCCTGAGCCATGACCAGAATCGGGTCGCACAAAGTCATGATCAGATCCATGTTGTGCTCGATAATCAGGAACGTAATACCCCGGGCGTTAAGCTCTTGCAATTTGTCGATGATGGTGACAAGCAGCGTTGGATTGACCCCGGCGCCGGGCTCGTCGAGCAGGATCAGCTTGGGATCCGCCATCAGTACACGAGCCAATTCAAGAAGCTTCTGTTGCCCCCCCGAGAGGTTTCTGGCGTATTCGCCTGAAAGCCGATCCAGACCGACAAACGCCAGAATCTCTCGAGCTCGGTCACGACATGCACGTTCCTCGGCGCGTACCCGGGAGCGATCGAACCAGTTATTCCATAAACGCTCGCCCGCCTGGCGTGCAGGCACCAACATGGTGTTTTCCAATACCGTCATGGCCGCAAAAGGGCGCGGGATCTGAAAAGTCCTTACCAGGCCTTGGCGAAAAATACGGTATGGCGGCAAGCCGCCAATACGGTTTCCCAAAAACGAGATACCACCGGAAGTGGGCCGGTAAAACCCGGCGATGGTATTGAATAGCGTGGTTTTGCCCGCGCCATTGGGGCCAACCAAACCCGTGATGGTGCCGGCCCGCAACGTGAAAGTGACTTCGTCGACCGCACGCAGCCCTCCAAACTCCTTGACTAGCTGCTTGATCTCAAGCATGCGTCGTATCCTTCACAAGAGCCGGCCCGGCACAACTACTTGATTTTCTCGCGCAGCGCTGCGATTTGCTCCACCGTAACCATACCCGTAGACTTGACCTTGCCGCCATCCACCGACCAGACCACCATCGGTGCGTTGATATCGCCATAAGCATCAAACTGCAGCGGCCCCGATGCACCCACATACTGGATAGCCTTATGCTCCGAAAGCAGCTTCGCCGCCTTCTTGAGCTGGATGGCTCCGGCGTAGACTTTCACGCCCCTGGGGTCGGTTACCTTGCGGATACTATCGCGAATTGCCGTGCCGCTGGTGCTCTTGGCGTATTCCATGGCCAAGCCAACGATGACCGTACCATCATAAGCATTGGCAATATAGGCTTGAGTGGGCAAGCTGCCGAATTTGGTCTGGAATTCCTGCTTGAACGTATCGAGCGACGGAGTCGTGACCGAGCCGGCGGCGGTGCCATGCACATTTGTCAAATATTTAGCACCTACGTCATTGACAAAATCCTGTGACTCCAGCCCATCGGGAAGTAGAAATTTCTGTGCGCCGCCGGCGGAAATCCACTCGCGTGCGATAGTCGTGCCGTCGCCGGGGTAGCCAATCAGGAACAGAGCATCGGGCGCCGGGCTCAAAGCCTTATTGACTTCGGAGCGATAGGAAGGCTGGCTGGGGTTGTAGACCACGCTCTGCGTAACCTTACCGCCCAGTTTCGCGTAGGCGTTGACAAATTCAGAGTTCAAGCCCTGGCCATAGGCATTGTTCAGGTACAGGACTGCCACCTTTTTGAAGCCGGCATCCAGCGCCACCTTAGCCATGGCGACGCCTTGCAGCGCATCGGAAGGCGTCGTGCGAAACCAGTAACCGCCCGTTTTTCCCTCTTTGGCAAGTGTGGTAAAAGTAGGCGATGTTGAAGACGGGGAGATCAGTACGACCTTGCCGGGTGCTGCGACCGAAGTCAGGATGGCCGCGCTGACGCCACTGGAAAGCGCACCGACAATAGCCGAAACGTGCTGGATATCCACCAGTTTTTTAGCGGCATCCACACCCACGGACGCGCGAGTTTGATCATCCAGCAATGACAATTGAAGGGTACAGGTGTTGACCCCGCCTGCCGCGTTAAGATCGGCAATAGCCAGCTGCGCCCCTTTGGCAATTTGCTGCCCAAGCACACCCAGCGATCCCGTGAGGGACATGACGCTGCCAATTGTGGTGGTGCAGGCCGCCTGAACCGGGCCAACGCCCAATGCGCCGGCGCACGCGGCGCCGATAAGTAGATACTTTTTAAACATAGCGATACCTCCGTTGTATGAACATCGGTTGCCAACAGTGTTGACTTTCGCATTTGTTATAGAGCCAGCAGAGCAGGCGTTTCTAAATAGTATCACTCACATTAGTGCTGTCAAGACTAGATTCATGCGGCTTATCATTTCCGGACGCAACCCTGTCCTGCTTCGATGCGGCCCTTATGAAAGCCCGGATTTTTTCGGCTGACTTGATGCCAGGCGATGTCTCGACCCCGCTACTGACGTCGACGGCATAGGGCTGCACCGACTGGATCGCCGCGGCCACCGATGTGGGCGTCATGCCGCCCGCCAAAATGATCGAGCGGCTATCGGGCGCTTGCCTGACCGCATGCAATAACGCCGAGTCGAATGTCTGGCCGCTACCGCCATAGCCTGCGCTGTAACTGTCGAACAACCACCCCGCCGCGTCGCCAAACTGGCGGCAACTGCGTAATACCGCATCAGGGCTATCCAGACCGGGCGCACCCAATCGAAATGCTCGTAAATAGCGATGTTGGAAGCTGGCGCAAAAGCCAGGGCTTTCGTCGCCATGAAACTGCAAGAGATCGGGTTTGACGTGATCGATTACCGCCTGCACCTGTTCACGTGTTGCGTTCACGAATAAACTCACCACATCGACAAAAGCCGGCACAGTCGCTCGCAAATTTTGCGCCTGGTCCAAAGACACCCTGCGTGCACTCGCCGGATAGAACACCAGGCCGATCGCGTCAGCGCCCGCCTGCACAGCAGCCACCACGTCGTCGACACGGGTCAGTCCGCAGATTTTTACGCGGGTGCGTCTCATTTGAACGCAGATCCCGAGTTGGATGCGGCGCCGCCATGACAATCTAAACGTGAGAAGAACAGAATCGCAACAACCATGAGTAGCTGCATGCCTATAAACGCCAGCTCGAAAAAACCGAGGAAAAACCCATCAGGAAGATTAGCACACTGACGGCAATCGCTTAGCTCCGGCCAGCGCAAAACCCCAAGTGCGAGGCCAGAACCGTTTGCAGCGACGGCGCTGGCAAGCCGAACATTGCCGGGTACTCCACCTGCACCAGATACAGGCCTTCCGGAGAAAAAGTGGGGGCTGCCAAACGCCGGTCGCGTTGCGCAAGCAATGTCTTCATCCAATCCGATGGCTGCCTGCCCTGCCCAATATACAGCAAGGCGCCCATCAGATTGCGAACCATATGGTGTAAAAATGCGTTGGCCCGCAGCGTAAAAATAAAAAAATCACCCCACTGCTCGATCTGCAATTCGTGCAAGGTGCGAATCGGGCTTGCCGCCTGGCACTGCGATGAGCGAAAACTGCTGAAGTCATGCTCGCCCAGCAAACACAGCGCGGCCTGCTGCATAGGCGCCAATTCCAAGGGTTGATGAACCCACCCTACACGTCCATGCACAATCGGCGAACGCACCCGTGCTTGGTGCACTACGTAAACATAAGTGCGCGACACGGCGGAGAAACGAGCATGAAAGGCGTCGGACACGACACGAGCCCATTGGACTGCGATAGTCGAGGGCAACAAGGCATTGACGCCGCGCACCCAGGACTCCAGGCGCCGTTCGGCCACACCATCCAGATGCACCACTTGCCCCAGGGCATGCACCCCGGTGTCAGTACGCCCGGCGCAAATCGTCGGCTGCGGCTGCGCCATGAATCGCCCCAATGCGGCTTCAAGCGTGTCTTGCACGGTACAGCGATGCGGCTGCGTTTGCCAACCCTGCCACGGCGTCCCGTCATACGAAACGCCCAACGCCATTCGAACCATATCAGCTCTTGGCAGCAGATGGCTCGTCGCTGGGACGCTCGCTCAGGTCGAGATTGATTTGCTCGAGTTTTTCTTTCACCATCGCCTCGGTGATAGTAGAGGCGCGATCATCGGAATCGTCGTCGCGCGCAATATTGGCCCGGCGCAGCAACCATGCAATAACCAGCACAAGCAAAGTCAGCAGCGCCGTAATAATGCCCAATAAATGTTCCTGAAACCACGACACAGATTGCCCCTCCTTATTTAAAGCCTGTTTACCCGCGCTTGCAGCAGATTGGGCGGCATCGGAAGTAGTGCCTGCAGCCGCAGCAGGAACATTGCCGGCAGCCGTGGCACCTACAGCGTTGTTGCTTGTTGCGGTACCTGAAGTGCTGTTGCTTGTTGCGGTACCTGAAGTGCTGTTGCTTGTTGTGGTACCTGAAGTGCTGTTGCTTGTTGCGGTACCTGAAGTGCTGTTGCTTGTTGTGGTACCTGAGGAGATGTTGCCTGTTGTGGTGTTTCCTGCGCCTTTGATGACAGGCACAAGGCCTGTCGCTACATTTGAAGCGCCGTTATCTGTCGTGGCATTCGACGCGCTGTGGCCTGCCGTGGTATTCGAAATACTTTTGCCTGTCGCGGTACCTGAAGCGCTGTTGCCTGCCGTGGTACCTGAAGCGCTATTGCCTGTCGTAGCATTTCCTGCGCCATTGATGACAGGCACAAGGCCTGTCGCTGCACTTGAAGTGCTATTGCCTGTCGCTGCATTTGAAGTGCTATGGCCTGTCGCTGCACCCGAAACGCCGTTGCCTGCAACGCTGTCTGCCGCAATGCTATTTTTTGTAGCGGCACCCCTTGTGGGTGCCACCCCCCCCGAACCTTGCCCGCCCGGCAACCCGCCAGCCTGTTCCGCCGCGCTTGCGCTCCCAATTTGGCCTGCCGCCGGATTTCCGGCAACACCGGCCACCACACTCGCCGCATCGGAAATTGACTTGCCCAGGCCTCTGGCAGCCCCCACCACGGCATCTTTAGCGGCCTCTCCTTGCCCCTGCAAAGCCTGATTGATATGCTGAACGTTTTCCTCCAGCTGCGTTACACGTTGCTGCGAATCGGCAATGCCGTTGCGCGTTGCCACACGGTTGTCGGCACGAGCATCGGCTGCGGACGCGTCACCGCTGGAAAGCTTAACCTGATCGCCAGACTGCGTCACAGCGACCGGTGGCGCAGAAGTTTCTTGCGACACCGTCCCCTTGTTGGCAGGCCCGGCCTGCACCCGAACGGATTTCCTGGCCGCGAGGCGTTGCCGGTACTGGGCAAAAGCCAGCGCCTGCTCCTGAAAAATGCGCCGTGCTTCGCGATCGCTGATCGCTGTGAGACTGGCCATATCCGGAACGTGTAGCGTTGCACCCGCCTTGACCAAGTTCATGTTCCGATCAATAAATGCCTGCGGATTGGCACGCAGCAATGCCACCAACATCTGATAAACAGTTACCCCCGGCACAGCATGGGCCCGGGCAATGGCAAACAAAGTATCGCCGCGCCTCACAGGCAAGCTTGTCTGCCGGCGGCGACCCGTTCGCACCTGCCTGGCATCCGCTCCGGCACTTGCCACCGCACCATGCCCCGCAGCGCCACCCGTCGCCATGTGGTGTGGGGAGGTTGCCAATACACTGACCTGGTATTGCTGCTGGCCGGTAGCCGTATGCACTTCCAGCAACAAGTCGGCCACAGACCCATCGAAAATCTGGCTAGAACTGAAACGAACAACCCTGGATCCGGCAACTGTGCCACGCACTATCTGAACGTGCAAGCTGGACAAGGCGACCGGAGGCGTCAGGCCTGCTTGCTTCCAGGCCGCGGCGGGGGCCACGCTGACAGCGAAAGTGCGCAAGTCATCAACGCTAAGCTCGTAAACGGGTACATCCATACGCAGCGCCTGCCCGGGTTCGGACACAATGCGCGAATGTCCAAGTGACGCCGCGTAAGCGCCCGACCCCATCAACATGGCTACGGGCAAGGCCGCAACCCATGGTTTAGCGCGCAACCATAAGGTCGATGCAGCCTTGCTGTGGCACATAGGCATTTTTAAAGTTCACCCAAAATAATACGCAACATGCGGCGCAAAGGCTCAGCCGCTCCCCATAAAAGCTGATCGCCCACTGTGAACGCGCTTAAGTATTGCGGGCCCATGGACATTTTGCGCAAGCGTCCAACCGGAATATCCAGCGTGCCAGTCACAGCGACTGGCGTCAATTCGTGCATGGTCGCCTCGCGCTCATTGGCAACCACCCGAGCCCATTTCGAGCCCTCGCGCAAAATATCGGTCACCTCATCGAGCGGCACATCGCGCGCAAGCTTGATCGTCAGCGCCTGACTATGGCAGCGCATCGCGCCAATCCGCACGCACAGGCCATCGATGGGCGTGGACTCGGTGCCAAAGGCCGGGCCGCGACCCAGGATTTTATTGGTTTCGACTTCGGCCTTCCACTCTTCTCGCGACACGCCATTACCCAAATCTTTGTCGATCCAGGGAATCAGGCTGCCCCCCAGGGGTACCCCAAATTGATCATGCGCCAGGCTGGCATCTTGCTGCTTTAGCAAAACGCCACGGTCGATTTCCAAAATGGCCGAAGCCGGATCATCGAGCAGGGATTTCACGGCGCCGTTGATCTGGCCAAATTGCGTCAACAGCTCACGCATATGCTGGGCGCCTCCACCCGAGGCCGCCTGATACGTCATGCAGGTCATCCAGTCGACCAGATGGCTATTGAACAGACCCGCCAGGCCCATCAGCATGCAGCTGACCGTGCAATTGCCGCCTATGTAGTTCTTAACCCCGCGCTGCAAGGCGCTATCGATAACCGGGCGATTGACCGGATCAAGCACAATGATTGCATCGTCTTTCATGCGCAAGGTGCTGGCCGCGTCAATCCACAAGCCGTCCCAGCCTGCGGCGCGCAGCTTGGGATACACGGCCGTGGTGTAATCACCGCCTTGAGCAGTGACGATAATGGGCAATTTCTTCAGTGCGTCGATATTGTAGGCATCTTGCAAGGCGGCCGCGCCATCGGCCCACACAGGGGCTGGACCGCCCGCATTGCTAGTGGAAAAAAATACCGGCTGGAATAAGGAAAAGTCATTTTCGTCGCGCATGCGCTGCATAAGGACCGAACCCACCATGCCACGCCAACCGACCAAACCTACTGCTTGATTCATCAGAGCTCTCGAAAAATCCCGGGCTTCCGGCCGGGGAGGATGTCAATTTAAATGCAAAGAACAATTATAAAATTGCCTGCTGGCGCTATTTTAGTGCTTTCAAGACGGCATCGCCCATTTCCGAAGTCGACACCTTGCGCGTGCCAGCTTCAAAAATATCGGCCGTACGCAACCCCTGCTCCAGCACGGTTTGCACGGCAGCCTCGATCCGGTCAGCCTGGGCCGCCGCACTCAGCGAGTAGCGCAACAACATGGCAGCCGACAAAATAGTGGCCAGCGGGTTGGCAATGTTCTTGCCCGCGATGTCGGGTGCCGAACCATGGCTGGGCTCGTATAAGCCCTGGTTGGACGCGTTTAATGAGGCCGATGGCAACATACCGATGGAGCCCGTCAGCATGGCGGCCTCATCAGAGAGAATATCGCCAAACAGGTTACCCGTGACGATGACGTCGAATTCCTTGGGCGCGCGCACCAGTTGCATGGCCGCATTGTCTACATACATATGCGAGAGCCGGACATCTGGATAATCACGCGCAACATCGGTCACAATGTCGCGCCAGAACTGCGAGGTTTCGAGCACATTGGATTTGTCGACGCTGCATAGCTTCTGGCTGCGCTTGCGCGCTGCCTGAAAGCCGACGTGTGCAATGCGGCGCACCTCGGACTCGGCATAGTGCATGGTGTCGAACCCCTGACGCTCGCCCTTGAAAGGGCCGTCGGCGACTTCGCGCACGCCTCGCGGCTGGCCGAAATAAATATCGCCTGTCAGCTCACGTACGATAAGAATATTCAGGCCCGAGACCACCTCGGATTTGAGCGATGAGGCATTGGCCAACTGCGGATATAAAATCGCCGGACGCAAGTTGGCAAACAAACCCATGGCTTTACGCAGACCCAGAATGGCTTGCTCGGGCCGCAATTCACGCGGGAGGCTATCGTATTTCCAGTCGCCCACCGCGCCAAATAAAACTGCCGAGGACTTTGTTGCCAATTCGAGCGTTGACGGCGGCAAAGGATGCTCCAACGCATCGTAGGCAGCTCCCCCCACGGGAGCGGTTTGTATTTCCAGATCGAGACCCAGCGCTTGCAGCACGCGCACCGCCTGCTCGGTAATCTCGGAACCTATGCCATCGCCTGGCAAAACTGCTATTTTGTGACTCATATTCCTTCCTGAATTCTGCTTGTAGCAACGCAGTAGCGCAAATCGCTTGCTTCGAATTGGACAGTGACCGTTATTTGGCAGCCACAAGGGCTGCCATACAAAAACGTACCACTGTACATTTCGATTGACAGATGAAAGATCCGGGTAGAGGCATATCCGCCATTCATGTAGCGGCACCCCTTGTGAGTGCCATTTCACGTAACGGCCCCTTTTGGGTGTCATCTCCAGATCGCAACGCTCCGCGCCCAACAGTCCTTTATAAAGTGTATGGCTGGCCAAACCAAGCTCAGCCAGCCAAATGAACGTAAAAAACGCCAAATTGTGCGATTCATGCAACCAACAGGGGTGTTTCGCTACGAAAATCCTGAGATGTCAGGCCGCGGCGAGAAACCACATGGCAGCCACAAGGGCTGCCGCTACAAAAATATGACCGTTGCTAATGTAGCGGCAGCCCTTGTCGCTGCCATATCGACAAACAACCCTATCTTACCCGTCGCAGGCACCAACGCATCAACCCTGCGCCCTCCATACGCGTCAGGGACGAATCGCGCCTGCCGGGGCTCCCTCGAGCCACGGGTATCGCGCCAGATGCTCGGCCTCGAAGGCCCGTATCTTGTCGGATTTTTGCAAGGTCTGGCCGATTTCGTCCAAGCCACTGAGCAGGCTTTGCTTGCGAAACGGCTCGATGTCAAAAGCCAATTCACGCCCATCCTGGGCAATGACAACCTGGCGGGCCAGGTCGATGCGCAATTTATAACCCACAAACGCCTTGACCTCGTCAAACAGGCGCGCCACTTCCAACTCGGACAGCACAATGGGCAGCAAGCCATTCTTAAAGCTGTTATTAAAGAAAATGTCAGCATAGGAAGGCGCAATAATGGCGCGAAAACCATACTGCGCCAACGCCCACGGGGCATGCTCACGACTCGAGCCGCAGCCAAAATTCTTGCGCGCCAGCAGCACCGACGCCCCCTGATAGCGGGATTGATTCAATACGAAATCGGGATTGAGCGGACGTTTGCTGTTGTCCATGCCCGGTTCGCCATGATCGAGGTAACGCAATTCGTCAAACAGGTTGGGGCCGAACCCCGAGCGTTTAATGGACTTGAGGAATTGCTTGGGGATAATCAGATCCGTATCGACGTTTTCACGATCGAGCGGGGCCACTATCCCATGATGGGTGGTAAATGCTTGCATGATGGCTCCTTAACGAAAATTCCTGACATCGACAAAATGGCCGGCCAGCGCAGCGGCAGCGGCCATCGCCGGGCTGACCAGATGCGTGCGTCCGCCCTGCCCCTGACGCCCCTCGAAATTGCGGTTCGACGTTGACGCGCAACGCTCGCCAGGCTCGAGACGATCGGCATTCATGGCCAGACACATGGAGCAACCCGGCTCGCGCCACTCGAAGCCCGCCGCGATGAATATCTTGTCCAGGCCTTCTTGTTCAGCCTGCTTTTTGACCAGCCCCGAACCCGGCACCACCATCGCCTGCGTCACATTGGCGGCAACATGTTTGCCGCGCGCCACCAGTGCAGCCGCACGCAAATCTTCGATACGCGCATTAGTGCACGAACCAATAAACACCTTGTCGATGCGAATATCCACCAAGGGCGTATTGGGCTTTAAGCCCATGTAGTGCAGCGCACGCTCCATGCCGCTGCGCCGCCCTGCGTCCTTTTCCTTGTCGGGATCGGGCACCCGTGCATCCACCGACAAAACCATTTCTGGCGATGTGCCCCAGGTAACCTGCGGCGTAATCTGCCGGGCGTCGATGTCAACCACACGATCGAACTGGGCGCCCTCGTCGGAATGCAAAGTGCGCCAGTACTTCACCGCCTGATCCCACAACACGCCAGTAGGCGCATAAGGGCGTCCGCGAAAATATTCGATGGTTTTCTCGTCAACTGCCACCATGCCCGAGCGCGCGCCCGCTTCAATCGCCATATTGCAGACCGTCATGCGACCTTCCACCGACAAGGCCCGAATCGTGCCGCCCGCGAATTCGATAGCGTGACCCGTGCCGCCCGCCGTACCGATCTTGCCTATTACATACAACACCAGATCTTTGGCCGTGCAGCCAAAGGGCAGCTCGCCCTCGACGCGAACCAACATGCTGTGGTTCTTTTTCATCAGCAACGTTTGGGTCGCCAGCACATGCTCGACCTCCGAGGTGCCAATGCCAAATGCCAAAGTGCCCAGCGCGCCGTGAGTGCTGGTATGCGAATCGCCGCACACCACCGTCATCCCTGGCAAGGTCGCCCCTTGCTCGGGCCCGATGATGTGCACAATGCCTTGGCGCAAATCATTCATGCGAAATTCGGTAATGCCGAATTTCTCGCAATTGCTGTCCAGTGTATCCACTTGCAGGCGCGAAATAGGGTCGGCAATTCCCTGGCTACGGGCCGTGGTAGGCACGTTATGATCGGCCACAGCCAAATTGGCCCCGACGCGCCACGGCTTGCGGCCAGCCAGCGTCAGCCCTTCAAACGCCTGCGGGCTGGTGACTTCATGCACCAGATGACGGTCTATGTACAGCAGACAAGTGCCGTCGGGTTCCTGGTGCACAACATGTGCATCCCAGAGTTTGTCGTATAAAGTTCGGGCCATGACAGTGCTCTTGCAAAAGACGGGTTGGATAAGGAAAACCCATTATGCCACCGTCACAACCTAGTACAAGAAGAGATTTTATACTGGTATTAAAAGTGATATCTTGAAAATCACAAGGGCGACCACAAGAGCTGCCCATACAACGCGGCCGGTGCATTTTGTAGCGGCACCCCGCGTGGGTGCCATCAATGTTTTAAACGTGCCGCTTCGATCATCACGGATCATGGCAGCCACAAGGGCTGCCGCTACAGACCACGCATCACAAAACGCCCCCGCACTGAGCGCGGTGGCGCAAGGCATGATCCATTAAAACAATGGCCAGCAAAGCCTCGACGATGGGCGTGGCGCGTATCCCAACACAGGGGTCGTGACGGCCCAACGTTTGCAGGGTAACGGGCTCGCCAGCGCGATTGATCGAGTGGCGTTCGACGCGAATGCTGGATGTAGGCTTGACGGCCACGCTAACGGTAATGGCCTGCCCGGAAGAAATCCCGCCCAGCACACCGCCCGCGTTATTGCTTGAAAAACCGCTGGGCGTGATTTCATCGCCGTGCTGTGAACCGTGCTGCGTGATGCAGTCGAACCCGGCTCCGATCGAAACGCCCTTGACCGCGTTCAGACCCATCATCACATGAGCGATATCGGCGTCAAGCCGGTCGTATAGGGGCTCGCCCCAGCCTGCCGGCGGGTTCTCGGCCACCACCTCGATACGGGCGCCGATGGAATCACCATCGCGGCGCAACTGATCCATGAAGGCTTCCAGCTCGGGAACGATAGCAGCATTAGGGGCATAAAACGGATTGTTGGCGACCTCGTCCCAGGATTCGAAGGGAATGACAATAGGGCCGAGTTGGCTCATATAGCCGCGGATGACGATGCCATGCGTTTGGGCCAGCCATTTTTTGGCAATGGCGCCGGCCGCCACCGAGGGAGCCGTCAGGCGCGCCGATGAACGGCCGCCTCCGCGCGGATCGCGCTCGCCGAATTTGCGCCAATAGGAATAGTCGGCATGACCTGGACGAAAGGTGTCGGCAATAGCGCTGTAATCTTTGCTGCGCGCGTCGGTATTGCGTATGAGCAGGCCAATTGGCGACCCGGTCGTTAGCCCCTGATACACCCCAGACAGGATTTCGACTTGATCGGCCTCCTGGCGCTGCGTGACATGCCGTGAGGTGCCGGGGCGGCGGCGGTCGAGTTCAAGCTGTATGTCGGCCTCGCACAACGCCAGCCCCGGCGGGCAGCCGTCGACCACCGCACCAATGGCCGGACCGTGAGATTCGCCAAAATTGGTTACGCTAAAAAGCTTGCCTAGAGTGCTGCCGGACATAAGGGTTCTGAAGAAGAGTAATAAAACAGGGATACGCGCTAAGCCAGATTATGCCATCACTGGCATTCTCAGGAGGAACAGCTCACCTCCAACTGACAAGCCCAGTCGGGCGGCAACGCCGCATACGATTCATAGCCCTCGCGCTCAGTAAATGGGTCGTGCAAGAGCCCAAGCAAGACATCGATTTTCCCGGCGTCACCTTGCTTGGCAGCGCGTATGGCCTCTTCGGCCAGGTGGTTGCGCAATATATACAAGGGGTTGGCCCGATCCATGCCTGCGCGGCGCTCGGTATCGGCCAGCCCATCGCCAGACAAACGCTGAGAGTAAAGATCAAGCCAGGCCAACGCCGCAGCCCGGTCATCGAACAAGTCCAGGAAAGCCGCGTTATTTTGCGGAGCCTGCGACAAACGTCGGAAGCTGAGCGTAAAGTCGGCCCGATTCGTGTGCAGCAGGCGCCACCACTCATCCACCAGGGCTTCGTCGCCGTGCTGCCATTGCCGCATACCGAATTTGTCGGCCAAACGCCGCCGATAGGCGTGTAGAAACGCCGGCTCAAAATGCGTCAACTGAGCTTTCAGGTCTTCAGGATCGATATCGAGCGCCACCAGGCTATTGGCCAGACGGTATAGATTCCAATGCGCCACGGCGGGCTGGGCGTTCCAGGCGTAGCGTCCCTGCGTATCGGTATGGTTGCAAACATGCTTGACCTGGAATGCGTCCATGAACCCGAAGGGGCCGTAATCCATGGTCAACCCCAGAATCGACATATTGTCGGTATTCATGACTCCATGGCAAAAACCCACGGTTTGCCATGCGGCCACCATCTCGGCGGTTTTGATCGTGACCGCTCTTAAAAACCGCAAGGCGACATCGGTGGAAGTATTGGGCTCGCCTGCCCCGCCCGCGCGGCATTCGGGATAAAAGTGATCGACCATATAATCGAGCAAGATGCGCAGGTTTTCGGGCGAAGCATGCCAATGTTCAAAAGAGCCAAAGCGCACGAAAGTGGGCGAAACGCGCGCCACAATCGCTGCCGTCTCAACGGTTTCGCGATAGACCGGGTCGTCAGACACGACCAACGCCAGAGCGCGCGTGGTGGGAATGCCCAAACCCGCCATCGCTTCGCTGGCGAGGTATTCGCGCACCGACGAACGCAGCACCGCACGTCCGTCGCCCATGCGCGAATACGGGGTGCGCCCGGATCCCTTGACCTGCAATTCCCAGTGCCCTGTCGGACTGACGATTTCGCCCAGCAAATGAGCCCGGCCATCGCCCAACTGCCCGGCCCACACGCCAAACTGATGGCCACTGTACACGGCCGAGAGTGTTTTGCCGCCAACGAGCGGCTGCGAACCCGCACACACATCAAGAAACGCGGGTTCAGCCAGCGCCTGGGCCGATAACCCCAGCAGCTCGGCCACGGCCGTATTGACATGCAGCAAGCGTGGCTGCGTCAGGGGCTGAGTAGCCAAACGGGTATAGAACGCAGGAGGCAGTTCGGCGAATGAATTGACTACCTTCAGTTGCGTAATTGAATCGAGTTTCATCAGGCAGCCTCGCGCTGGGCTTCGCGCTTTTTGGCCTTGGCCGCCTGCTTGGCCGGCCGGACATAAAAAACGGCAGACAAATAAAACACGGCGGACAGGACGATTTCGATCCAGGCCATGGCCACCGACACGGATGCCGGATCGGAATAGGCCCGCACCACGCCCTCCATGAGATACAACAGGATCAGCATGGAGGCCCATTGCATGGTGTAAACACGACCCTTTAACACTCCACGCAAAGGCAGCAACAGCGGAAACACCTTCAGCACCAGCAAGGATCCGCCCGGGCGCAGTGGCGCCGCCTTCAGCTCCCAGACCAGGCACAGGACAATCAGGGCCGCCAGGCTTGCGCTGGCGACAAAACGTAAACGAGGATTTAGTTGCGTAATCATGCTGTTATTATCGCTCGAATGCAGAACTTGAATCCGTACGCCGACGCGGCCGACAACACTGCGCCCGCCAACACGCCAGACTCCGTTGCGGCAATTACACCAATGCTGCCCGAATTGGGCTGGCGCGTCAGCGCAAATAAAGCGTTGCGCTTCGCCGTTCACCTTGCGGACGAAAAAAAGCTTGCACAGGTTGCTTCCAGCCTGACCTTCACCACCGTACTGGCTATTGTCCCACTGCTGGCGGTGGTGCTGGCGCTCTTTACAGCACTCCCTCTCTTTGGAGAATTCAAGCTGGCCCTGGAAAATTTCCTGGGCAATAATCTGATGCCGCCGGCCGTGTCAGATACCGTCATGAATTATCTGACTCAATTTGCTGCACAGGCCTCGCGCCTGACGGCCATTGGCAGCGTATTTCTTATCGTAACGTCGATTTTGTTGATGATGACGATCGACCGCGCGTTAAATGACATATGGAACGTCAGCCGCCAGCGTCCACTGGGCCGGCGCATGCTGGTGTACTGGGCTATTCTTTCACTGGGGCCGATACTGGCCGGTGCCAGCCTGTGGGTTACGTCCTACCTGGCCCACGAATCGCAGGGGCGGGTCGCTCAACTATCGACCGTGCTGGGTTTGGCGCTGTCATTCATTCCCGTCCTGGCGACTGCGCTGGGCTTCGCCGCCATGTTCGTGATGGTGCCCCACCGCAAAGTAGAGTGGAAAGACGCGTTTGCGGGCGGCTTCGGGGTAGCGATAGTCCTGGAAATCATGAAAGCGGGCTTTGCCTTTTATCTGACCCGTTTCCCGTCCTATATGGTGATCTACGGCGCCTTCGCCACCCTGCCGATCTTTCTGGTCTGGATATACCTTTCATGGCTGGCCATATTGTTTGGCGCCACGGTTGCCGCCACGCTGCCGCTGATGCGATTGCGCCGCTGGGCTGAAAACCGCCAGGCCGGCGCTAGCTTTATCGACGCCATCCATGTGATACGCCTGCTTCGCAGCGCCCAAGGTAGCCGGCCGCCCGGACGCAGCGCGCGCTACCTCAGTACCCACTTGCATCTCGATCAGCATGAGCTGCTCTCGGTGCTCGATACCTTGAAGGATTTGGGCTACATCGTGCAAGGCCATGAAAAAGGACGCGACTTATGGGTATTGGCCTGCGATCCGCATCAGGCCATGCTGGGGCCCATTGTCGACGCCTTGCTGATTGATCGCAGCCAGAACCGGTTGGTGCAAGACCACTTACTGCTGGACGCGCTATGCCGTTCGCTGACACAAACCGTCAGGCTTGATGAAGCCATCGAACCCCACGATGAGCTACCCGAAACGCCGGTTATAGTGCAAAATAGAACGATGGCAAACGCCACTCGGGAGATCAGCGATGTTAAAAGTCAGTGAAGTTCTGCGCGTAAAAGGCAACACCCTTTATACCGCCACGCCCGACATGCCCATTATTCAGGCCCTGGGAACCATGAGCGAACAAGACATAGGGTCGCTCGTCGTCATGGATCACGGCCAGCTTGCCGGCATGCTTACCTTTCGCGAAATTATCCGTCACCTGCACAGCAAGAACGGCAATACGGGCGAGAACACCATACGCAGCATCATGGATGACGCGCCCGTCAGCGTCTCGCCCAATACCGACGCCGATGAAGTGCAGCGCCTGATGCTGGAAAAGCACGCGCGCTACATACCCGTGATGGATGGGCCCATGCTGCTGGGCGTCATTTCCTTCTACGATATGGCCCAGGCCATTGTTGCGGCGCAGCAATTCGAAAACAATATGCTTAAAGCGTATATCCGCGACTGGCCATCCGACAGCGAAGCGTCGGCCAGTTAGGATGTTTGTCTGAGAATGGCAGCCACAAGGGCTGCCGCTACATGATTCACGAGCGCGTTTTTGTAACGGCAGCCCTTGTGGCTGCCATTTCCACCCCCACAATCATGCATCGGCATTCATCATCAGCTCCGACCACGCCTGCTCGATCAGGCCGGCATCGTTTTTATTAAGCAACAACGGGTCCGACAATGTGCGGCGCCAGTGACGCGCGCCGGTGCGCCCGCTCACCCAGCCCAGTAAGGGACGCACGATCATTCGTAGCGGCACCCCTTTTTTAACTTCCTGCATGGCGTAGGCGCTCAGCGCATGCACAACCTGGGCGGGCTCGAGCAGGCAGGTTTGCGGATCGATCAGCCGCGCTATCTCCGACAAGACGGCTGGATTATGCCAGGCGGCACGGCCCAGCATGACGCCATCGTATTCTTCCAACAATGCCGCTGCCGCGCGTGCATTGGCGATGCCTCCGTTCAACACAATCTGGCTATCGGGGAAATCCCGCTTCAAGCGCGCCGCATCCTGATAGCGCAGCGGCGGCTTTTCGCGATTGTCCTTGGGCGACAAGCCTTTTAACACTGCATTGCGGGCATGGACGATAAACACGCGACAGCCTGTCGCATACAGCTTGCCCACGAAGTCGCGCACGAACCCATAGGAATCGTCGTAATCCAATCCCAATCGATGTTTAACCGTAACAGGAATGGCCACGACGTCCTGCATCGCCTTGACGCAATCGGCCACCAGATCGGGTTCGGCCATCAGGCAAGCGCCAAACGCGCCGCGTTGCACCCGTTCAGACGGGCAACCGCAATTCAGATTGATTTCATCGTAGCCCCACTGCTCACCCAAACGCGCGCAATCGGCCAGGGCCTGCGGCTCGCTGCCGCCCAGCTGCAAGGCCACTGGCTGCTCGGACGAATCAAAATCCAGATGGCGCGCCACATCGCCATGCATCAGGGCTCCTGTAGTGATCATTTCGGTGTACAGGCGGGCCTGCGGCGCCAGCAGACGATGAAAATAGCGGCAATGCCGATCCGTCACGTCGATCATGGGCGCCACACATAGCTGCCAGTTGGCCGAGTTGCACCGCGCCGACGGGTCAGGTCTTTCAGATTTCGTATTCACAAAGGGCATTGAAAATAGGTGGTGATAAAGCAGAGCTCATACTGCAAACTGCCGCTCCCGGCTTAAACGCTTTAAACTCTCGCCTTGGCGGCCAGCGCCGTCAACTGCTCATGAGCCCCGGCCGCATTGCAATGGTATCGATCAAACGAGCATGCGCAAAGCGGCTGTCGACGCCGTAATCCGACGAAGAATAAAGCGCCCTGGTGCATGCCACAAAACCGCAAATTCCAACGGTCAGGCTCACCCTCACCTGTTTGAATTTTTCAGAAAGCACACCGTCCGGTGCCCTTACATAAAAATCGTCCCGTTCGAGGTCGTAGATCGAAAGATAGCCGACATCGCAACCGATCAATTCGGGCCCATTGCACAATAGCCTGCAAAACTCGATCCAGATCGGCAATGGCAACGAGCGCTTGGGCGCCGTTCCGCACCGCCAAGGCCGCAGTGAGGTTGCGTACATTGCTCGACTTGCTTGGCAACATCCCGCACTTCATTCACATCACGGACGGCAAGGTGCATGATGTTTGAGAAAACCCGGCTATTATGCGCCTTTGCGGGTAACGAGCTTTCTCAAAATCGGACAGGCCATTCTAACCAATTGACTTTATTCGATTTTCAATCGGACACTAGCGATATGACATACGCAGTTAAAGAAATATTTAAGACGCTTCAGGGCGAAGGCGCTCATACAGGCCGGGCGGCAGTATTTTGCCGTTTTAGCGGTTGTAATCTATGGTCAGGTCGAGAAGAGGATAGGGGAAAGGCGCAATGCCAGTTCTGCGATACCGACTTTGTGGGGACAGATGGCACCCAAGGTGGGAAATATCCAGCCCCAGATATTCTCGCTGACCGTATCGAATCGATCTGGGGCGGTGAAGCCGATGGTCGGTTCGTTGTTTTTACCGGTGGCGAACCGTTGCTGCAACTTAATAGCCAACTTATCGATGCTCTACATGCACGTGGCTTTACCATTGCGGTCGAAACAAATGGTACCGTCCAACCTCCCCACGGTATTGACTGGTTGTGTGTAAGTCCCAAAGCCGGCACGGATTGGATTGTACGCAATGGTGACGAACTTAAGCTCGTCTTTCCTCAGTTCTCGCTAGATCCGCTTGAACTGGAAAAGCTTGAATTTGACCATTTTTGGTTGCAACCCATGGACGGCCTTAGTCAGCAGGCAAACACAAATGCTGCTATTGAATACTGCCTCAACCATTCGCGCTGGCGACTCAGCACTCAAACACATAAATTGATAGGAATTCGTTAATTAAATGTCACGCGCTCTCGTTCTATTTTCTGGCGAACAAGATTCCCGCCACTTGTCTTGCATGGGCCCTCATGCACCTCGACGAAGTGAAGACCATTGGCATTAACCATGGCTATCAGAACTTTGCCCACCCAGTCGCCCTACAATAGCCTACACATCCAGACCACGACAACACGATATGATTACCGTAACCAGAAGGCTCGAGTTCGATGCCGGGCATAGAATTCCTGATCATCACAGTCAATGCCGAAATTTGCACGGGCATCGCTACGTTATCGAGATCACTTTAGAAGGAGAAGTGCTCGACGCTCCAGGTCAGTCGGATAATGGCATGGTCATGGATTTTTCCGCTATTAAATCGATAGCAAAGGAACATGTTGTCGATCCGTGGGATCACGCCTTCCTAGTCTACAAACATGACACACCCGTTGTAAATTTTCTAAGAGAACTTGAGGGGCATAAAACAGTACTTGTAGACAAGGTTCCGACAGCAGAAAACCTTGCACAATTGGCCTTTAATCTTCTCGAACCACATTTTATTCACCGATACGGTGTGTTCCTGAAGCTAACACGTATCAGACTGTACGAGACACCAAATTGCTGGGTGGATGCAAACAAATCGACTGCATAGCGAGCGTTACAGCCTCGGCATAATCGCGAATCACCGGTTATCATCTCAAGGCTGCGGATCGTTCGATAATATTTATTCTAAATTGCCCTGTTAGCCTGTTGCCAAGCCTGGCGGCGTGGCCGCGCTGGCGGGATTTGGCTATTGGCGGCCATAATTTTTTCGACGATATAGCGCTCCACCGCATGCGTTACAGACCTGGCCTGAGGAAAGTAGGCTGATTGATGGCACCCACAAGGGGTGCCGCTACAAACGTACCCGTTGCCAAGCCTGATTCGCCCTTTGAAAACGCAAGCTTCGATCCTGGTCTAAAATCAATCGCCCGCCTTTATGTGGGCGTTTTGTTTGTTTACCTCCGAGCTTACCGCCAATGGCCGTTTTTACCCCTGTCAGCGAAAACGACGCGCACGAACTTCTAACCGGATATACGCTGGGCGATCTGGTTTCTTTGCGTGGCATCACCGCAGGCATCGAAAATACGAATTTCTTCCTGACAACCACCCACGGCGAATACGTTTTAACGATTTTCGAAGTGCTCACCACGCAGCAACTGCCGTTTTACATTGAACTGATGCATCATCTGGCGCAGCACCACATTCCGGTGCCGCAGCCACAAACATTGCGCAATGGCGAACGACTCACCACGCTGCACGGCAAACCTTGCGTCATCGTTACGCGCCTGGGCGGCGGTTACGAGCCTGCACCCAGCCCCACGCATTGCGCGCTGGCTGGTGCAACGCTGGCCCAGGCCCATCTGGCGGGCCAGTCCTTCCCAATCAAACAAGTCAATCTGCGCGGGCTGCCCTGGTGGCAACGTACCGTGCCCTTGCTGCTGCCATTTCTTGGCGCCGAGCAAAGCAAACTGATTCAGCGCGCGCTAGAGGATCAAACCCGTTTTGCCGCCAGCAGCATCTATGGGCAACTACCCTTCGGGCCCGCGCACTGCGATTTGTTTCGCGACAATGTGCTGTTTGACGGCACGTATGAAATGCCCCGTATGGGGGGATTCATCGATTTTTATTTCGCCGGCCAGGACACATGGCTGTTCGATATTGCCGTCAGCGTCAACGACTGGTGCATTGAGCAAACCACCGGCGTGTTCGATCCGGAAAAACTGAATGCGTGGCTGCAAGCCTATGCCTCGGTGCGGCCCTTTACCGAAGCCGAACAGCACGCCTGGCCCACTCTGTTGCAGGCCGCCGCCCTGCGCTTTTGGGTCTCTCGGCTATACGATTATTTCCTGCCGCGGCCAGCTCAAACCCTTAAACCCCACGACCCGCGTCATTTCGAGCGCATCTTGCGCGAACGGCACAAAATGGTCGCCATCGCACTGCCCTGAACGGGCCAAGGATCTCAAGCTAATTATGCAAGCAGCCATACTCCCCGTCGCCGCCGGCTGGCAATGGATACAAGACGGGGCCCGCCTATTCAGGCGTCAGCCAATGCCTATGTTTTTCTGGAGCCTGGTGACGGGCTTCTTCGTTACCGTCGCCTACCTGATTCCCATCCTGGGACAGATGATGTTGATAACAGCAATGCCGCTGCTCACCTTCATGTCCTTGTGCGCCTGCCGCCACATTGAGGCCGGTCAGCCCATGCGCCTGGCCATGTGGATGGAGCCGCTGCATGACAAAGACACGCGAAAGCGCCTGATACGACTGGGCCTGGCCTATATGATCTGCTGCCTGTTGGGCGGTTTTTTGGCAACACTGCCCTTTATGGACAGCATTATGGCCGCCGTGGGCGACGGCACCAAGATTAACGAAGCGGCGCTAATGCTGGCCATCCGCGGCCCCTTCATCGTCTTTGCCTTCCTGTACATCATTATTTCCGCCCTCTTTTGGCATGCGCCAGCCCTGATAGGCTGGCACAAGATCAAACTGAAGCAGGCCTTGTTCTTTTCCATGGTCGCCTGCTGGCGCAATAAATGGCCCTTCCTGGTGTACGGCTTGAGCTGGGGCGCCGTGTTTCTATCCATACAATTACTGGGCAACCTGATGGTGGAACTGGGCATGACAGACAGCGTGGCGCAGGTACTGCTGACACCGGTCAATATCGTTGTGGCGGCCCTGGTGTATTGCAGCTTTTATCCGACGTATATCAGTGTGTTCGGGGCGAATTACCCGACCCTGGATGAGGCGCGCTGAGCGGGAAAATTGTGCAAGGCTAAGGCCTGCCGAACCTGATCGATGGCGTTCGGGTAGTGGGCGCAATAGCCGGCGTGCAACTCAACGACCATCGAGGCGCCCCAACACCAGGCCAGACGATGTCGCCCGACATTTTCCAGCCGCCTCAAACAGCGCCGATTCGTGTCCAGAAACAGCACATCAATGGCGTAGGGCAATCCAAACGTGTGAATGGCGTTGCAAGGCGTCAGGCACAACCCCTGGTCAAATGCCAGTGCCGGATACGCATGCAGGCCCCGCAGCCTGCCCCAAAATCCCCGGGCCACGTACAGCGTTAAGTCGCCGGAATTTGTCATCAAAACTCGACCCCGATCAGTTTAATAGCGATAGGAAAACCGATAATAAGAAACGTGCAGGGAAATATGCAGAAGATCATGGGGAACAGCATTTTCACCGGCGCTTCGAGAGCGAGTTTCTCAGCGCGCAAGAAGCGTTCGGCCCGGCGCTGTTCGGACTGCGCCCGCAGCAACGGCCCCAGGCTCATACCAAGCTGATCGGCCTGCCCCAAAGCCGTTACAAGCTGACGAATGGCGGGCATGTCCGTGCGATCGGCCAGGCTTTGCAGAGCATCGAGGCGGGTCATACCTGCACGCATATCAGCCAACGCATGGCGCAACTCGTAGCGCAAGGCGCCGGGTGGGCCGTTGGCGGCGGCTTGCTGCAACGCGCCTTGCAAGTTCAACCCGGCCTCGACGCATAACGTAGCCATGTCCAGCAGAAACGGAAACTCTTTCAGCATTTGGCGCTGCCGGACACGCCCGGCTTGCGTCAGCCAGCGCCTGGGCCACCACAGGCATAGCCCGCCGAAGCCCAGTGCGGCGGCTGCGCCATGAGTGAGCGCCAACAATGAATAGCCCCATATAAGCAACCCAGCAGAGGCAGCACCGCATGAAAATGCCAGCGCCTGCATTGCAACGATGTGCTCTGCCCGCCATACGGGATCGAGCCCCGCCTTTTGTATTTTCTTGCGTAAAGCCTGGCGCATCGCCCAGGGAATGAAAGGCTGGCTTGCCGTGGCGAATACCGCCACCCAGGGCCAGATTATTTGGATGCCAATGTGGCTGGAATACGCCTTCGCCGGTTGAGACGGCAAACGTAACGGTCGCGTCAGCACCCAGCTAAACAAACACAAAGACCCACCCGCCGCCAGGCAACTGATCCAGAACCACATCTTGCGACTCCTTCTACACATCGATGCCGACAATACGGCGTATGAACAATGCGCCTGTCAGCTCCAGACTGACAACGATGCTCAGCACAGCCCAGCCCGCAGGGGTATTCCATAAATAGGCCATCGAATCCGGGTCGATGTACTCCAGAACCAGCATCAAGGCAAAGGGCAGGCAGGACATCACCCAAGCCTGCAGGCGCCCTTGCGACGTTAATGCGTCAACCTTGGCCAGCAGATGCAGGCGCGCACGCAACGTGCCCGCAATGCGTTCCAGTGTTTCAGCCAGATTTCCGCCACTTTGAACGGCTATTTTCAATGACGAAACCACCAGGCCCGTGCCTTCGGTCGGGACGCGGCCATACAGCGAAGCCAGTGCCTGTTCGAACGACACGCCCATGCGCTGCTCACGCAGCATCAGGCCGAACTCCTGCGCCAAAGGAGCAGGAGCCTGAAGCACGATATGTCGCAACGCTGCCTGCATTCCAGACCCCGCACGCAAGGCGGCAGCCAGCGCGGCCAGCAGGTCAGGCAACTGTTCATCAAAACGCGCCAGACGCCGTCGGCGCCATCGAGCGATAAGGAATTGGGGCGCGAGCAAAGCCACGGCGCCCGCGCCGCCCGCAAACAAGGATACGCCAGACAGCATATAAATAAACAACGTCAGGCCTGCGCAAAACAAAAGATTGGCAAACCATAACTGGGCCGGGTCGAAAAAAAGAAAAAACTCGCTCAGGCGCGCCTTGGCCTCCCTCTGAAACGCCCACTGATAGCGCCGGTACGCCGTCTTGCACCAGCCCTGGATCAGCCATGCGGCTACACCGGCCAAGATGGCCATGCACAATAGAAACACAATAATCATGCCTGGCCTCCGACCCGATCGAGACTTGCCGACGACTCATGCAACTCGGTGATCTGGCTGTACAACACAGGCGCCGTCGCCACCGCAGTTTCACCACCCCGAAGGAAACACTCCGGCACGATGCCGCAACCAACAAATGCCCGGACTGGGGCGGCCTGATACTTGAATAATTCCTGTGTCTGTATCCGACCGCTCTCGATGCCGGTCACTTCAACAATCGAAGTGATTAATCGACGGCCGTCTGCCAGACGGGCTTGCTGCACAATCACGTCGATGCTGGCCGCAATATGCTCACGCACGGCTGCAAGCGGCAGATCCATGCCAGCCATGAGAATCATGGTCTCCAGACGTGACAGGGCGTCGCGCGGGCTGTTGGCGTGCAGGGTTGTTAACGAACCTTCATGGCCGGTATTCATGGCGGCCAGCATGTCAAACGCCTCGCTGCCACGACACTCGCCAACCACGATGCGATCAGGCCGCATGCGCAAGGCATTACGCACCAGATCGCGGATATCGACCTTACCACGTCCCTCGAGGTTGGCCGGACGCGCCTCGAGCGACACCAAATGCGCATGATCCAGCCGCAACTCGGCTGCGTCTTCGATGGTTACGATGCGTTCCGCAGTCGGAATGCAATTGGACAAAACATTGAGCAACGTTGTTTTCCCCGAGCCCGTGCCACCCGAAACAATCATGTTTTTACGCCCCTGGACGCAGCAGCGCAGAAACTCGCGCATGGATGAATCGAGCGCGCCCACGCGCAGCAAATCATCCATGCCCGGCCGGTTTAACGGAAACTTTCTAATAGTGAGACAGGCGCCGCGCAACGCCAAAGGAGAGATGACCGCATTCACCCTCGATCCGTCGCGCAGGCGCGCATCAACCATGGGCGAGCTTTCGTCGATACGCCGGCCCAAAGGCGAAACGATACGCTCGATGACCCCCAAAACTGCTTGCTCGCTGCTAAATCCTGAGGCGTGGCGTCTGAGAACGCCGGCGGTCTCGACAAATATTTCGTCGTGGCGGTTGACCATGATTTCACTAATGGATGGGTCCGCCAGCAACGGTTCCAAAGCACCCAGGCCAACCGCTTCATTGACAACATCGCACAATAATTCCTGGCGATCAACGGCGTCTGGAATCTCGGAATCATGCCTGATAATTTCCGTCAGTGCCGTCAATGCCTCGCTGCGCAGCGCCGCATCGCTCATGCTGGCTACGTCGCGTCGTCGCAAGTCTAGCGCCTGGAGCAATGACGCATGCAAGCGGCGCCTATGATAAAGCAGCATCCCGTTAGGGCCTGAAAACCCTGGCGTCGGGTCAAGGGCGGCTGGCCCTTCGGGCGATGCTGGCAGGCCGCAAGCTACGCTTTCGCTACCGGCCATTGGCACTTGCGCTGGCGCATCCTGCGCCGCATCACGACCCTGCGGCTCACGCAAATGCATCAGGCACGGACCGATGACAATCTCGTCGCCCGGAGACAAAGGCCCGTACTGCGTGACTCGCTGACCATTGACCAAAGTACCCGTCAGCGAGCCGAAGTCTTCGAGAAATATTCCCGCCTCGCGCTGCTCGATGCGGGCGTGACGTTTAGCCACGCGCCACGCCTTCAGGCGCAATCCAGCCTGATCCCCTCGGCCAATTTCAAGAGGCAGCTCCAGGCGCCTTGCCTGAATCGAGCCATCTTCGAAACGAAGTTCCATATCAAGCATGATCTACTCCTGAAAAGCATGTTGATTGACGCCTCTGCGCGGCACGGAAGCAGGCTCGGACGCAGGACTCGCACCCGCTGAACCGGGCTCGCGAACGCCCCATTGCGTACCTGCGCTGCCGTAAGGGTTCCAGCCACCCTGTGGCGCATCCAGGGCGGACGGCAAGGTTTGCAGCGCATGCACAGGCGTATTGATCAGTTCCTTATCCGGGAATGCGCGATCAACAATGGCCCGACCCTGAGCCACCCGACGCGCCAAATCGGGATGGTCGGGCGACACCACAACAGGCGTCACGAATATCGCTAGTTCGGTTTCGTTATGTTGAAAGCGCCTGGACTTGAACAATGCGCCCACGACAGGAATATCGCCAAAACCCGGCACCTTGTCCGTGTTGCGTGCCTCTTCACGCGATAAAAAGCCGGCGAGCACCAGAGTCTGCCCAGAACGCACATTGAACTCGGTCGAGGCGCGCCGTGTTTTCAATGAGGGGCCGTTGGGAACCGATATGGATAAATCAACCGAGCTGACCTCGACCTCAATGCGCGAGCGCACCGCCCCATTGCGTTCTATCTGCGGCGTAATCCGCAAGGACACGCCGTAGGGTTTGAACACGGTGTTGGCTTTTCCATTGGCGTCAACCGTTGAATAAGGCACCTCGCCGCCCGCCAGGAACTCGGCCGTGGCGCCGCTGCGCGCAAGCAACTGAGGCTGAGCCAGAACCACGGCAGAGCCCGTTTGCGCCAGCGCTTTGATCTGTGCCGACAAAACGGCATTGATGCCGAAATATCCGGCGGCCGCTCTGGCGGGGAAAGGCAGGTCGAGCAATGAATCGCCTGGCCGGGCATTGAATTTCCCCGAACCGCCATCCCAAGCCAGGCCGGCGTTCATACCGCCATCGCTGTTTGTATTCCAGCGCACGCCCAGTTCCCGCAGATGAGTACGCGGCACCTCCACGACTTGAACGTCCAGCAATACCATGCGGTCCCAGCCCACCTGGCTCGTGAAATCGAGCAATTGCGGATAACGCTTGCCTAGCACCGCCACGCGCTCACGATCCGTATCGGATAAATCGTCTCCTTCCACTACCAGTTTGTCCCCCACTACCGATACACGCGCGTTGGGAATCCGTTCAAGCATATTGCGCAACTCTTTTTGGGTTTGGCGCGCCCCTTCAGGAGCAACGTCAATTTGGTACCGGTGCCGCTGCCCTCCCGAAGACCATATCTGCAACGTTGTCGAACCCTCGTGGCGAGCAAACACAATGACCTCTTTTTCTTCAGTCGTAACAGCGCTTAGCACATGACCGTCGCCCACCGCCACGCGGGCCACGTCGGCCACGGACAATACCTTGACCTCGCCCACCTGCAAATGGAGCAAGATGTCGGTCCGCGCAAGGACGGAGGAAGAAACCGCCAGAAACGCCGCAAAAGATGTCAGCAGGCAGTGAAAGTTCAAGAATTCAATTCGCATAATCGGCGCATCCAAACCGTGTATGTATTGAAAAGCCACCCCGGCGTTTCACGGCGAGCCTGCCAGACGTGGGGCGTCGTCGGACTCGGCCAGGCGGCGCATCCAGGCGCTGACCAGTTCAGGCGTATAGGGGAGATCGAAAACGCCGTTGACCTGCGCCGGCTTGGAAGCTTGAGGGCGCAAGCCAGGTAATCCGCGCGCTGCCTGATTGCCATAAATGACAGGAACCTTCCTGGGAAGCGTGGTCACTGGCTTGTCGCTGACGCCCAGCAAGCTGGCGAGGTCTCCACGTACCGCCTTTTGATCGGGCCGACCGTCATGCGGGTGGCGCAACAAAGCAGTTATAGACCCTCCCTGCCGAGCGGCAACCAGTTTTATGGCGTCTTCGGGCGACGTGTCCAGCGTAACGGTTGAATAGCCGCCAGCCCGGGCTGTGCCAGCTTCGGAGGCAATCTGGGTCGATTTCCCTGTTGCCAGAACCAGCACTCCTTGCAAAAGCGGCGCGGTGATGCGCCGGCGCTGATGCTCGAATGACACATACAGATCGATCAGATCGCCGGGCTCGAGCAAGCCCGACACAGAGTTGATGGCATCAACGGGAATGGTGATGGCGCGCCTGCCATCTCCAAGCCGGGCTGAAAAAGGAGAGCCCTGAGGGCGCGCAGTATGCACCGCCAGAATCGGGTCTCCTGCGCGCAAAGGCGCCACCAGCACGCCACCAGCCAGCTCTTTGAACCGCTCAGGTGCCAGGCTATCGCTGGACGCCAGCGACGCAGGTAGCTGACGCACGGCAAAATGATCGGGTGTCAAACGAGTGCCTGATGGCATGTCATAGGCCGCCACCACCCGCGCCACCATGGGAGTCTTGGCGTTGGCTTCGAGCTGGCGGACACGGTCTTGCAAATACTGACGCGCCGTCCAGGCGGCGCACACACCAGCCACCGCGGCAACACACAACAAGGCGATTGATCGATTCAACACGGGCAAGCGCATGACCCTCTCCTTGCAAAATTATTGAAAATGCTGCACAAATAAAGTGCTTGCCCCGGTTACCGAGGCAGACACCAGCACAAGGCGCTGGCGCCCCAAGCGCCAGATGCGACCAGCCAACGGCCGCTCGGCCGCAGACACGTCGCGCCAGCCCAGAGCCTGCAATCGCTCGCGCAATTGCGCGTTGAGCTCGTCGATCGGCCGAGCCACACGGTAAACTTGCTGCCGCAATGCTTGACCATCCAAAACGGACTGCTGGCTAAAATACAGCTGTGCAGGTTGTGGCACCCAGCTCTCGGCCAGACCCAAACGACGCAATGACGCCCGGTTCAGATGATCACGGTTCAGGCTCAAGACCGACACAAACCCCTGGGCGCCTTCTTGCGCAGCGGCGATTTCCGCCACCCAGTGCGAGTCGAATTGATCTCCGGAGAGCATTATTTTCTGTTTCGATGCCTGCGCCTTCTGGAACAACTTCGTATTGTGAGCGAGGGCCTGCGCGGCCTTGTCCAGGGAAGCCGCCACAGTGAATCGGCGCACGAAAACAGGCACTTCAAACAGCTTTAGTTCCTGCGGCCCCGACCACACAAACCCTGGCGCCTCAATCTGCAACATCTGCTCAAGGACCAAACTGTCGGCCACGGCCGACGCAGACAACGGGCCAATTGCCATCAGCACACAAAGCACAAACCCCACGCAGGCGGCCCGCCAGGCACCCCAGTGTTCTCGCGGTCGCCATTCCGTATTAACGCTCATCACGGCCCCTCCTGATTGGTGTAAAGATGGCGCGCCGGCACAAACCCCACCCACGAGCTTAGCCAATCGAATTCCGGCGTGCCGCGATTCCAGGGCCGATCCAGCGCCTGTACAGCCGATTGAACCTGCCGCCCCAAACGATAAGAGTCGGCCGCATTGTCGCTCCACCCCAGGCCCGACTCGGCCACACGACGTTGCACCTCCTGATCGCCCGATGAATGGCCGGCGCCAACGAGAATAGCCGTATGGCGCGACAAGGCGGGATACCAGGAATCAAACTGACTTAAGCCCGTGTTAAGGCCACCTGCCTTGTGCAGCAAATGCCGCTCAGGCCTGTGCGGCGCCGCCAGAACCTGGGCACGGACAATTCCCGCATCTTCAAGTTGCCAGCCCCGCCTCAAGACCACTGCATCGGGCAGTGCTCCGCCTGCTTGAGCCACAACACCCAGTTTCTGATGGCGAGTCATCTGCAACGATACCTGGGCGGGATCCAGCAAGTGATGCCCGCCGCGATCCACCCATTGATGAGCCGCCCCGGAAAAATACCGGCGGCGAATATCCCCGACTGGCCTGAGCCCGACATGGCGGCCCAGGGAAAATGCCGCATACCGGCTAGCATGCTGGGCTTGCAAGGCGATATCTTGAAACCGCAACAGCCAGGCAATACCCACCCACAAAGACAACAGGACAAGCAACACGACCAATGCTTCCACGGCCGCCTGGCCTTTTTGCAGGTAAGCCGAACAGCTCGGCAAAGGACTCGTGGCGCATGAGTATGGCGTGGTCATGACCGACCTTCGGCGTTTGCACTGGACGGCCCAGGCGTAGCAAGCCTGGCCTGCCAATAAGGATGAAACAGGTTCTGGGCTTCGTGGCGGCCGTCAGCGCGCGGCTCTGGGCGCTCAAAAAATGTTTCAGCCGCGCTTCGGCTACTCAATACGACACCCTCAGGACCTGGATAACGCAGGGCAACGGTAAACCGCAAGCCAGACGTATCGGCACCTTCCCGTGTATCGAAATAGCCGGGAAGGCCCCCGCCCTGCCAGCGTTGTCTGTTCGCCGCCGCACGTGAATTAGCCAAAGGATTGGCGTCGCCGAAATGTATATCCCAGTTGGTGGCGTCTCGCACCCATCGCCAAAAATCCTGTGCGGCAAAATCGTCGGGGGGATCATCAACATGAGGCGCACCAACGCTCTGGGAGGCCGCAGTCGGTATCCAGCCCCACGCCATCGGATACTCGCGGTAGTAGCAGCCTATCCAGCGATTGGAGCGCAAGGCGTGAAAGGATTGAGTATCGATGGACTGCCATCTTCCGTACGCATCAAGCTCGGTATTGCCACGGCGCCGCAATTCGTGACGCAGCATGGGACAACGCGCATCAACCACCCACGGATTGTGCGCTGTATGGTTACGCGGCCCCAGAAAGGCGTACAAGCCCGCGATTTCCTGAATAAAGGAGGGTAATTCCTGCCGCCCGGAATACGCCTGCACATAGCCAGGCCAGGTATCCTCGGTGATGGATAAATCGAAGGCGGACTTTGCATAGTCGGGGTAATTCTCCCTCAACACGGCCTGCATGGCCGCCAGGCGTGCATCAGGCAAACCCGCCACCACCTCTTGCTGGACTGAACGGAAAACGTCCTGGATGACATGATCGTGCGCCGCATAAGCCTGCGCCAGCTCGCCGTCAGTGCGGGCCATGGCATCCATGGCGCCGGCGCCACGCGCGGCCAGATATGCAGCGCCCTGCTCAGGCCCAAACAACAAGCCTATCAGATAGGCAGGAGGATTACCCGACACCAGTTGCCTGGATTCAGTGCCCCCAAAGGCCGCCCACGAACCCAGCGTAACCAGATGCGCCATCGCCACCTGATGGCCAATTTGAGCGCGATTGATATAGGCGAGCATATTCAGCGCCCTGGCTTGAATCAACGCACCACTGTAGGCCGTTGCGTCCAGCGCATGCAATTGCCTGGCTTTGGCGGCCGCCACTTGGCCGGTAAAGAAATAGCGTATCAATACCACGGCCGCCACAGCTGCAAGCAACATGCCAAATACCAGGGCCTGCCCGCTCTGGGTGCTTGCATGCCCAATGAGCCCACAAGACTGCGGCGCAGGCTTTGAAATAATAGTCATTGGCTTGCCGCCGCGTTTCCGGTAAACGACTTCAGGGTTTTGGCGGCTGTTTGCGCCGCAGCGGCTTCGGCCGCAGACTGTGCCATGCGCGACTGCTCAGAACCATCTTCGCCCGCCAGCTCCTTGGCCATGGCGGCTGTTTGTGAGCGCACCACTTGACCAAAAAGCTGATAAACCGCTATAGCGGCAACTGCCACCAGGGCCACGACAATAATGTATTCAGTCATGCCTTGGCCGCGTTGCCTGATGCGTGGATGTCTCATCGCCGTTCCCTTGTTCAAGGTGTGGGCTACAGTGTGCAGCGCGCTTGCCTGCCAAACAATTCGGACATGCCGAGTTGGGCAAAATAGCGGCAAGAAACTGCTTGAAGTCTATAATATATGGGAGATCGTGCTGGATTCGGTTCTATTCCCGACAATCAACCCAGCACCCGCGGGAGACTGTCTCATGCTTAGCCGTAACGACTGTATTCAGATGGACCAGGTCGATGATCTGACCGATCTTAAAAATGAATTTGCCCTGCCCGACAACGTGATTTACCTGGATGGCAATTCGCTGGGCGCGCGCCCCAAAGCCGCCCTCGCGCGGGCGCAGGAAGTCGTGACCCAAGAATGGGGCGTCGATTTGATTCGCAGCTGGAACAAGGCCGGCTGGTTTGACTTGCCCTCGCGCCTGGGCGACCAATTGGCGCCGCTGATAGGCGCCGGGCACGGCGAAGTCGTAGTGACGGATTCCACCTCGATCAATCTGTTCAAGGCGTTGGCCGCCGCCCTGCAAATGCAGGCCGGTGCGGCGCAGACAGCGTCACGTCGGGTCATCGTGACCGAGCGCAGCAACTTCCCCACCGATGTGTATATTGCGCAAGGCTTAAGCCGGTGGCTGGATCGCGGCTATCAGCTGCGTCTGGTGGATGCCCCCGAAGATCTGCACGCCGCCATCGATCAGGACGTCGCCGTCGTAATGCTGACGCATGTGAATTATCGAAGTGGCTATTTGCTGGACATGAAGGCCATGTCGGCGCATGCGCATGCTCAGGGCGCAATGACAATCTGGGATCTGGCCCATTCAGCGGGCGCCGTACCCGTAGCCTTGAACGATGCCAATGCCGATTTCGCGGTAGGCTGCACCTACAAATACCTAAACGGCGGCCCTGGCGCGCCCGCTTTTATCTGGGTCGCGCCCAAACATCAAACACGATTTTCGCATCCGCTTTCCGGTTGGTGGGGCCATGCGACGCCATTCACCATGGACCCGCGCTTTACGCCAGACCTGGGCATACGCCGCGCCCTGTGTGGCACCCAGCCCATCGTGTCGCTGGCCATGGTCCAGGCCGGCCTGGATGTGTTCGCCAAGACCAGTATCGAGGCGCTGCGTTTTAAATCGCTGGCGCTAAGCGATTTGTTCATCAAACTGGTGGAAGCGCGCTGCGCCGCGCATCCACTCACATTGGTCACGCCGCGCAATCATGCGCAACGCGGCAGCCATGTCAGCATCACGCACCCACAAGGCTATGCCGTCATGCAAGCCCTGATTGCGCGCGGCGTAATCGGCGACTACCGCGAACCCGAAATCATGCGTTTCGGGCTGACGCCTTTATATCTGGGCTTTACCGATGTCTGGGATGCCGTCGAGGTGCTACGAGACATCCTGGACAGACACGATTTCGACGCACATCAATTGCGTGATGCCGTGACGTAGTGGCAGCCCTTGTCGCTGCCATCACCGTTCTATAAATACCGCCTCGATTATCAACGATTTGGCAGCCACGAGGGCTGCCACTACATCAACGACGGGTATGTCTATTAACGGCGCGTACGATTTTGATTAGCGACGGTCAGGTTTCTGGGCACCCAAACGTTTATTTAACCGAGTTGCTGATGGCGTGACCTGCGTTGGTAATGTCCTGCCCGGCGCCCTCTACCGTGTTGGTACAAGCCGACAGGCCTATGCAGGCTAGAACCAATAATGATAATAGAGCCTTGAAACGCATCATTGTCTCCTTGAAAAAGTTCGTTATTTAACCACCACGCGAAGCTCGCCCAAGCCGGCAATTGCGCCTAGCATCGTATCACCCGCCACAACCGGCCCGACACCTTCAGGAGTACCGGTAAAGATAATGTCGCCCGCCTTGAGCTCAAACAACCCCGAGAGATAGGCAATCGACTCGGCGACATTCCAGATCATTGAAGACAGATCGCTGGACTGTTTGCTTGCGCCATTGACAGCGAGGGATATAGCGCCTTTCGCCAAGGTGCCTACCTTGCTGCGAGGATGCAGGGGGCCAATGGGCGCTGAATAATCGAAACCCTTGCCAACCTCCCACGGCCGCCCCAGCTTCTTGGCTTCGCCTTGCAGATCGCGACGCGTCATGTCCAGGCCTATGGCATAACCCCAAACGCAATTGGCCGCAGCCTCGACGGACAAATCGCGCCCACCCTTATCCAGTGCCACGACCAGTTCGATTTCGTAATGCAGATTCGACGTCTTGGAGGGATAAGGCATGGAACCTGTCTGGCCGTCGGCCACACACAAGAGCGCATCGGCTGGTTTGCAAAAGAAAAATGGGTCTTCACGGCCGGTAAAACCCATTTCTTTGGCATGCTCGGCATAGTTGCGGCCCACGCAATACACGCGGCGCACGGGAAATTGCGAGGCCGACCCCGTCACGGGAATAGCCGCCACAGGCTGGGCGGGAATGATGTAATCCATATTTACTCTTGAACGTTTTAATTATCGGGCCAAACAGCAAGCCTCAAGGCGCGAGCGCCAGCCCGAGGCCTATTTAGCGCCTTTGGCGTAACGAGCCGCCGCATCGACGATTTCTTTGTGTGCCGCCTCGGGGCCCTCCCAACCTTTGACCTTGACCCATTTGCCTTTCTCAAGCTCTTTATAGTGCTCGAAAAAATGCTTGATGCGCGCCAGGTCTTCGGCGGGCAGATCGTCGGGCTTCTGAATATGACGATACGCGGGGTATAGCTTTTCAACCGGCACCGCCAACAGTTTGGCGTCGCCCCCTGCCTCATCGTCCATTTGCAAAACGCCAATGGCGCGGCTGCGCACGACCGCGCCGATCTGGATCGGAAACGGCGCCATGACCAGCACGTCGACAGGATCGCCATCGTCGGAAATGGTGTCGGGGATATAGCCGTAATTGCACGGATAATGCATGGCCGTAAGCATAAAGCGGTCGACGAATATAGCGCCAGACGCCTTATCCACTTCGTATTTGACAGGATCTGCATTGGCAGGAATTTCGATAATCACATTGAATTCATGCGGCAAGTTACTGCCCGCCGGCACTCGATCTAGACTCATTCTTTAGCCTTGAAATAAATAAAAAATTAACGATTCTTTGATCGATCCGAAGGGCGATCTGATGTCTGGGATAAATCCACGCCAGGTATAGGCGCACTGTCAAAATATTCATCAAAATCGGGCTCAACCGATTTCAAGCCCAGGCCATCGTCAACAGCTGCGCGATTCACCGCAACCGGTTCCGCCTCATCGGGCACATAGCCCGCAGCGCTGGCCGCTTGCGGAACAACCGAGTCGTTAGTGTCAAGTAGATCAGTTTCGGGCATATTGGCAAACGCGATCAGCGTGGGATCGCCGCGCGTATCGGCAGCGGGCAAGGCGCGATTGGCCGCCAGCACCGGCAACACCCCGGCCACGCCGGAGGCAAGACGCCAATGCTTCATTGCATCGGCGCTGCGTCCCAGACGATCGTATAAATTGCCCAACAAGGCATGTATGCGCACGTCACTGCGGATTTTCATGCTGCGCAGCAGATAGCGCTCTCCCTGCCCCCACAACTGGCCGATCAGACACAAGTTGCCCAGCATGGCGAGCAGTGCCGAATCGTTGGGCTTGCTCTTTAACCAGACCTCGGCCTTGCTCAGGCGACGCGCAACCTGCTCTGGCGGACACTGGGAATAGGCGCTAAGCAGGCGTGGCTCGAATTTGGCATTGATGGCCGCTTCCAGAATCTTCGAGGCCTCGTCGATATTCCCCGCCGATTCCTGAATCGCCGCGCCCGCCAGGGCGATCTCGGGCAGCGCCCGCTCTTCGGATTTGAGATCGCCCCATATTGTCTTGTAGCCGGCCAGCCCGCCGTTGTGCAAGCGCGCCGCCACGGCTGTTTCCAGATACGACAAAGCTTGTGCCTTGTCGATAACGCCTCGGCGCAACAGCAGACGCGTCAGCGCATAGACACGATCATGGTTATGCAGTTGCCGATGGGCGCGCAACAACAAACGAGTTGCATGGTAGTGGCGCGAACTGGCGTCCTGCAAGGGTTGCAAGAGCGCCAGCGCCTCGTTGGGCCGATCCTGGTCCAGATACATTTCGGCCGCCACCGTCGACGCGGCCTCTTTGAGCCTGGGCTCGGACCCCGCATTTTCACGGGCAATCTGAAGCGCGTCATCGCGGCGGACAAATTCGCCAAGACGATGCAATGCCCGTGCCGACGCCAAAGCCGCGAGAACCTTGCGATTGGGCGATTTGGACTGAGACAGTATTTTGGAAAAATCCTTCTCGGCCTGGGTATAGCGCCCCTCAAGCAAGTTCACCCAACCTGTTTCAAGCCAATCGTGGTCGCGTTTTTGTGCTCGCACTCCGCGCCACAACCGAAACCGTTCAGGGCTGGAAGTCAGCCACGTCAACACTCGGATCAGTATGTAGAGCAGGAAAAAAGCCGCCAGCAGCAGCAATGCCGCAAAGGTGATGGACAGTTCAATACGCCAGGGCTGGGCGATAATCAATACATTGCCGCCATGCTCGCGCAACACCAGGGCCAGCCCGACCGCCAATGCCAGAAAAACCACCGACCAAAACCATGTCCGCATAAGTTATTCCCGTGGCGCAGCAGGCTGCGCCGGTGTGGCCGACGCCTTGGCGGCGCCCGCATCCAGTGGGGCAGGCCTGGCCGTGGTGTTGACGTCTTGCTGGGCTGCGCGGGCGCTGGCGTCACGCAACGCTTCAAGCGCCTGCAAGCTATTGTTGACCGTTGGCAATTTCAGGTCGATAGACGTTTGCGCCAGTTGCTCGGCAATCTTGTGCGCCTGCCGAGTGTCGTCTGCCCGCCCGTCATAACGCGTATCGATCGCCTTGACCAGCGCCTGCGTTTCCGTTTTCCACAACGCCGGCTGATGCATGAGCAAAGCCAGTTGGGCTGTCATGACACGCAGACGCAGATTTTCGCGCAGTTGGCTGGCCTGATCGGGCGACATCAACAAGGCGGCCGGATCTTTCGCGCGCCGAACGCTGATAAAGTTGCCCAGATCGCCAGCCAGCGCAGACCAGGCGTCGGCGGACCAAGTGCGCACGCTGGCCTGGGTTTGCTCCCACCAGCTTGCATTGGCATGGGCAGCATTGCCTTGCGTGCCAGCGGGCGCGGGCGCCTTCGAAGCTGCAGCCGCAGATACGTTGGGCGCCGCATCATCGGGCACCCATAACGGCGCCTTGCCAATTAGCTGCCCCAATTCGTCAAGCCGCCCTGTAAGCAGCGGTATGTTTATCGTGGAGACCAGGCGCAGTCGATCGAGATCGCCGTTAATCGTTTGCTGCAAAGAAGCCAGGCTGGCCCGATTGGCGCGCGCCAGTTGCGCCTGCGCCGTTTCGAGCGCAACAATGGCATTGGCGACGTTGCCGCCCAGTGCCAATTGTTGATGGGCAATCGTGACGAGCTGATCAACATCGTTGACCAGCGCCACATCGGAACCTCTGTCGGTCAGGTTCTGAAAAGCCTGTTCCAGGCTTTGATAACGGGATTGCGATTCGTGCAGCGATGCCTGCAAAGCGGCCAACTGACCGGCCTGAGACTGCGCCAGAGATATGGCCTGCTGAGCCTGTTCGCTCGCCTGATTGGCCACGCTGGTGCTGGTGGCTAGCTCGCTACGGACCTGCGCCTGAGATTGCTTGAATATTTTTTGCTGATACCACACAGCCGCGCCCAGAGCCAGAGCCAGCAGCAGCACGATGACAAAGGCAATAAGCAGGCCATAACGCCTGCGGGGCTTAAGCGCCCCCCTGGGGCTGGTCGCCGCAGCGGTGCTGCCTGGAGACGTTTCTTTTTTGCTGGTCGCCAAAGGGTTGGCTTCGGGACTCTCGGGTTTTTTATCAATCATGGCCGAATTGTAATCCTTAGCACCTTTTTATAGGGATGCGGTCGAGGCAATCATCTGAAAAATTGCGTCATCATTGGGAGAGCATATTTTTACCACCGGATCGGGGTTCATGCCAGCCGCGCCAGCAAATACGGATTGTAATCGGTGAGCCACATGTTCATGGATGACCACATATCGCGCACGAGCCCAGAACTCTTGCAAGCCATTGTGTTCAATATTAAGGCAAACCGCATCGATGCTTTCGCTACTGGTGAGGAGGCACACAGGCGTAGCCTGCGTATCAAGACGAAGCCGCAGATCGTAGCATTGCTCATGCGACCAGCGCTGCGCACGGCGACTATAAAGCGCATAGCGCCGCACGCTCGCGCCCGTCTGTTCGAACTGCTGCCCCAGCCATTCCCTGCCGGTTTCACCACGCACGATCAGCACCCGTCGCCATGGTTGGTCAATACGCCGCAAGTGCTCCCACAAGGCTTGCGAATCCTGCCCGCGAGACGGATCAGGATGTGCGATATGCGCACGAGGAATGTAGCCCGCCTGATAAAGCGCCTGGGCGCTGGACTGGCCGACTGTGGCCACCCAGCACGAAGCGGGCCACCGTATCGGCGCGCCGCGCCGGCCATACATATCCAGATACAGGCGCACGGCGCTTCCACTAACAAAAATGATCAGGTCATAATCGTCAGGCAAAGGCAGCAAACCCGGATCATCGAGCAAAGGCTGTATCAACAGGCCGGGCAGCACCAGCGTAGCGACACCCGAGCTTCGCAAACGCGCAGCCAGGCTTTCGTTCTGGCCCTGCGGGCGCGTGAGGACGGCAAACGAAGTCATGGCCAGCTCCCTCGGGCATCGCCGCTTATCAAACGGGCGTTGCCGCCGCCAGCTTGGCCAGAACGGCCTCGGCACCCTGATCGAGCAACGTTTGCGCAGCCTGCTCTCCCAATGACAGGGCCATCGTGATCGGGCCCGAGCGTTCAGCGTGAATAATGCGCGAGCCGTCTGGCTCGGCGACCAGAGCACGCAAATGCAAAGTATCACCGCTGACCTGAGCGTACGCCGCCAATGGCACTTGACACGACCCGCCCAGCACACGCGACACGGCGCGTTCAGCAATAGCGCAGGCCGTTGTGCCTGGACAAACCAGCGGCGACAGCAAGGTGCGCAGGTTCGGGCGGCCCGCCAGCGTCTCGATGGCCAAAGCGCCCTGGCCGGCGGCTGGCAGGCTTTGCTCGGGCGTGAGATAACTGCGTATGCGCGCCCCAAGACCCAGGCGCTTCAAGCCCGCGGCTGCCAGAATAATGACGTCATAGTCGCCTTTGTCGAGCTTGGCCAGACGCGTATCCACGTTGCCGCGCAACGGCTGCAGCACGAGTTGCGGATAGCATTGACGAATTTGCGCCTCGCGGCGCAGGCTGGACGTGCCCACCACGGCGCCTGCCGGCAACTGATCGAGGGTATCGTAAAGATTGGACACCAGCGCATCGCGTGCATCTTCGCGTTCAAGTATGGCCGACAATTCAAACGAATCGTCCAAATCCACCGGCACGTCTTTCAGCGAGTGCACGGCCAGATCGGCCCGGCCATCGAGCAGCGCGGCCTCCAGTTCTTTGACAAAAAGGCCTTTGCCGCCGACTTTGGACAGCGTACGATCCAGGATTTTGTCGCCGCGGGTAGTCAGGGTCAGCAGGCTGACCTTGCAACCGGGGTACAAAACGGACAGGCGTTCGCGCACATGCTCGGCCTGCCACAATGCCAACCGGCTGGCGCGGGTTGCGATAACCAGTGCAGCGGGAATCGATGGCATGCCTAACCCGCCAGCTTGGTCACAACAACGGCAGCGACAATACCCACGATGGCCAGAATAAGTAACCCTTGAAGCAGAGACAGGCCCGAATCACGGTGCTCAGGATCGGACGATTTAAACAGACCCATAATCAGTTTCCTTAATAGCGGGTTTACGGCTGGCAAACCACTTGCCCAAAAGAACAACCAGTATCGCGCCAGCCACTTCAGCCGCTATTTTAACCGGAGTCGTCGCCACGCCGAATCGCTCTACTATGAAAATGTCGGTCACCAGCATGCCGCCGGCAATCCAGCCCAGCAGCCCGGCGCCTATCGTGACGACCAGCGGGAACCGGTCTATGAGTTTCAGAACCAGGGTGCTGCCCCAGACAATGATAGGCACGCTGACCAGCAGGCCGAATACAACATAGCCCAACTGATGGCTATCCTGGGTGTTTTCAGCTGCGGCGGCAATCGCAACGACGTTATCAAGGCTCATGACCAGATCGGCGACGATTACTGTCTTGACCGCCGACCATACAGAGTTCGCGCCCGCCACGCCGCCGTGGCTGTCGTTTTCAGGCACCAGCAATTTAATGCCTATCCACAGCAACAGCAGGCTGCCCACTATTTTAAGAAATGGAATATTCAGCAAGACCAGGGCAAACGCGATAAGAACCACCCGAAGGACGATAGCGCCGGCCGTGCCCCATAAAATGCCCTTAATGCGCTGGTTCGGCTGTAGATTGCGGCAGGCCAGCGCGATGACCACCGCGTTATCGCCTCCCAAGAGAATATCGATCACGATGATCTGGAACACCACCCCCCAATGCAGGGTCTGGAAAAGCTCAATCATTTGAAATTCCGTATGTCTGAATAAAAACGCCTCGATCCACAACGTGCATCGAGGCGTACCAAGTAACGGCTATTGTAATTCAGCTTTCAGTCAGTTTCTTGAAATTAACGGAAAATCGTCCTGAACCCCCAAAAAGGGGCCTCCCGCTGGCTTACAACACCGATTTCAGCAATTTGCCCATTTCCGAGGGGTTGCGCGTTGTGCGAATGCCACAAGCCTCCATGATTTCCAGTTTGGCCTCGGCCGTGTCGGCGCCACCCGAAATCAAGGCGCCGGCGTGGCCCATGCGCTTGCCCGCCGGTGCTGTAACGCCGGCAATAAAGCCCACCACGGGCTTTTTCATATTGTCTTTGGCCCATTGCGCCGCATTGACTTCGTCGGGGCCACCGATTTCGCCAATCATGATGACAGCGTCGGTATCGGGATCGTCGTTGAACATTTGCAGAATATCAATGTGTTTCAAGCCATTGATGGGATCCCCGCCCGTGCCCACCGCGCTTGACTGGCCCAGACCCAGCTCGGTCACTTGCGCGACCGCCTCGTAGGTGAGTGTGCCCGAACGGCTGACAATACCAATACGGCCCTTGCGGTGAATATGGCCGGGCATGATCCCGATCTTGATTTCCTCGGGTGTAATCAGGCCAGGGCAGTTAGGGCCCAGCAACAGCGTTTTCTTGTTTTGATCGCGCATCCGGTTACGCACTTCAAGCATGTCGCGCACGGGGATGCCCTCGGTTATGCAAATAACGAGATCCAGATCGGCCTCGACTGCTTCCCATATCGCGGCCGCCGCGCCCGGAGGCGGCACATAAATGACCGACACCGTGGCGCCGGTCTGCGCACGGGCCTCTTTGACCGAGGCAAAAATGGGGATACCCTCGAAATTCTCGCCGGCTTTCTTGGGATGAACACCCGCGACAAATGCCGCCTGGCCATTGGCATATTCGCGGCACATGCGGGTATGGAACTGGCCGGTCTTGCCGGTAATCCCTTGGGTAATGACTTTAGTGTCCTGGTTGATCAAAATCGACATTTACGAATCCTTGGCAATATTCTTATTTGACGGCGGCAACGACGCGGGACGCGGCTTCGGCCATCGTATCGGCGCTAATAATGGGCAGGCCCGAATCGGCCAGCATCTTTTTGCCCAGCTGTTCATTGGTGCCTTTCATGCGGACCACCAGCGGCACGCTTAAATTAACGGCCTTGCAGGCGGCGATAACGCCTTGCGCAATCACGTCGCAACGCATGATGCCGCCGAAAATATTCACCAGAATGGCCTTGACGCTATTGTTCTTGAGCATGATCTTGAATGCTTCCGTCACTTTCTCGGCCGTGGCTCCACCGCCCACATCCAGGAAGTTGGCCGGTTCCGCGCCAAACAGCTTGATGGTGTCCATGGTGGCCATGGCCAAGCCCGCGCCATTGACCAGGCAACCGATATTGCCGTCTAACTGGATATACGCCAGATCGAACTTGCTGGCTTCGATTTCGGCGGGGTCTTCTTCGTCCAGATCGCGATAAGCCACGATATCGGGATGGCGGAACAAGGCATTCGGGTCGAAGTTGAATTTCGCATCAAGCGCGATAATATCGCCCGAGCCGGCCAGAATAAGCGGATTGATCTCGGCCAGCGACGCATCGGTTTCGCAATACGTTTTATATAGCTTCTGAAATTCGACCGCCGCTTTGGCTGCCGAGGTTTCAGGCACGCCGATGCCGCGAGCCAGTCCGGTGGCCTGCTCGTCACTTAAACCGACTTCGGGATCGACGAATACTTTAAGAATTTTTTCGGGCGTGCTGTGCGCAACCTCTTCGATCTCCATCCCGCCTTCGCTGGACGCCATGACGCACACACGCTGCGTAGCCCGATCAGTCACAATGCCGACGTAATATTCCTTCTTGATGTCCGCGCCCTCTTCAATGAGCAAACGGCGCACCTTCTGCCCCGCCGGGCCGGTTTGATGCGTCACCAGCTGCATGCCCAGAATTTCAGATGCCAGCGTGCGCACTTCGGCCAGCGAACGAGCCAATTTGACGCCACCACCCTTGCCCCGGCCGCCGGCATGAATCTGAGCCTTTACAACCCAGACCGGGCCGCCGAGCTTTTCGGCGTTGGCAACGGCCTCATCGACGGAAAAGGCGGGATATCCGCGCGGCACAGTCACGCCAAATTTTTTCAGCAATTCCTTGCCTTGATATTCGTGAATTTTCATTGATTACCTGTCAGAACGTAAAAAAATGCCCACGCCGATGCCTGGCAAGACCCGCCAGGCGTCGAACCGATTGATGCTTATTCGCATTTCGCCTCGGGGGGCGGCGCGACATACCATTGGGGATAAAACTCTTTAGCCACCGCGCCATCCACACGCAAGGCATGGCAACCATCAAGCTGAAACGGCTTTTTGGGCACGGCCGCGTTTCCCATTTCCTTGCGGCGCCGATTCGCCATGGATTGCACGGCCACGGTGGGCAGCACATAGGCAAGCTCGGTCATATGGGTGCAGCCCGCAGTTCGTGCAAACCGCTCTTTGACCGCCTGGCGAAAGCTGCGCAACAAATTCAGGCCCACGAGCGCTGCGTAGTCGGGCGCAATGGCGCTGCACTGGGTGTCAAAGGGTGCGGCGTCGTAGGTGGCAAGCGCCTCTGTGATCGTGAACTGATCGTCGATCGTGACACGCAGGTGCATATGATGCACAGGCGTGCCGGCTCGATGAACCGCGCCGCTGTCGCGCGGAAAATCGTAGGCCTTGACATCGATAAGTTCGGCTTCAAGGTCCCACTGCCCATCGGCGCGGGCAAATGAATCCACGCGTATGGAACGCGTGTGCAACGGCTCGCGGGCGATTTCGGACGGTGGCAAGGGCATGTGCGCAGGCAAAAACACAATAGAGCGATAAACCTGGCAAGTATAACGCAGGGCATGCTTGCCCGAACCGGAGGCTGTGTGTCGCGCTCCGATTCGGGCCGGATTCTGGTGTTACGCCGGCTGGCGCAATGTCCGGGCCGCCTCTACCATAGCCAACAACGCGGCTTCCGTTTCAGGCCAGGCGCGTGTTTTCAGGCCGCAATCCGGATTGACCCAAAGCCGCTCGGCCGGCAGGCGGCTGGCGGCCTTGCGCATCAGATCGACCATCCAGCCGATTTGCGGCACATTGGGCGAGTGAATATCGTACACACCAGGCCCTATGTCATTGGGGTAGCGGAAGTCTTTGAAGGCGTCCAGCAATTCCATATTGGAGCGCGATGTTTCAATCGTGATCACATCCGCATCCATGGCAGCAATCGAGCCCATGATGTCGTTAAATTCCGAATAGCACATATGCGTATGAATCTGGGTCTCTTCACGCACGCCGGCCGTCGCCATACGGAAGCTATCCACCGCCCAGTCCAGATACGCGGGCCAATCGGCGCGGCGTAAAGGCAGGCCTTCACGAAAAGCCGGCTCGTCAATCTGGATAATACCGATGCCGGCGGTTTCCAGATCGACCACCTCCTCGCGCAGGGCCAGTGCCAATTGACGGCATGTTTCCTCGCGCGGCTGATCATCGCGCACAAAAGACCATTGCAAAATCGTGACTGGCCCCGTCAGCATGCCCTTGACGGGTTTGTCGGTCAGCGATTGCGCATAGGCGGCCCAGGCCACCGTCATCGGCGCGGGTCGGGCAACGTCGCCAAAAATAATCGGTGGCTTGACGCAACGCGAACCGTAGCTCTGCACCCAGCCGTTTTGCGTGAAGGCAAAACCAGCCAGCAGCTCGCCAAAATACTCGACCATATCGTTGCGCTCTGGTTCACCATGCACCAGGACATCGAGCCCGATTTTTTCCTGAAAACGTATGACATGCTCGATTTCGCTGCGTATGGCTGCTTCATAAGCGGCATCGCTAATGGCGCCTGCCTTCCAGTCGCGGCGCAAGGCCCGGATCTCGCTGGTTTGGGGGAAAGACCCAATAGTGGTGGTTGGATACGCGGGCAAGCCCAGCTCTTTTTGCTGGCACGCAATGCGTTGGGCAAAGGGCGCACGATTGCGGCTGAGCCCGGCTACCCCCTTCAGGCGCTGCTGCACAGCGGCATTGTGGATGCGCGGCGAGACGCGGCGGCTCTGCAATGCCTCGCGCTGCGCCTGCAAGGCCGCTTGCGTTGCCGCATCGACCGTGCCATCCAGAAAAACCGCCAGCCAGCGCAGCTCATCGAGCTTCTGGGTTGCAAAGGACAGCCACCCCTTCAATTCCGCATCCAGCTCGTGCTCATGAGCAAGATCCACAGGCACATGCAGCAGCGAGCACGACGGCGCAAGCCACAAACGCTCGCCCAACTGCTCTTTAAGGGGAGCCAGCAGAGCGCGGGCCTCATCCAGATCGGTACGCCAGATATTGCGGCCATTGATGATGCCGGCCGATAGGACCTGATCGGGCCTCAACAAAGCCACGACGTCGGCCAGCTGAGCCGGCGCGCGCACCAGATCAATATGCAGCCCCTGCACAGGCAGCCCCTTCAGTACAGACAGGTTGTCGCCCAGCGCTTCGAAATACGTGGCCACCAGCACATTCAGACCCGTCTGCGCCAGGCTGGTGTAGACCTGCGCGAAGGCGTCACGCCATTGCGCAGGCAGATCCAGAGTCAGTATGGGTTCGTCGATCTGCACCCACTGCACGCCCAGAGCCTTGAACCGCGCCAGCACCTCGCCATAGACAGGCAACAGGTTTTTCAACAGGTCGAGTTTGCGCACATCGCTTGCGCCAGCGGAAAACGCGTCGCCCTTGCCCAGCCAGAGCCAGCTCAAGGGCCCCGGAATAACAGGCTTGGCCTGATGGCCCAGGGCCTGCGCCTCACGCACCTGATCGAACAGATCTTCGCGCGCAATGCGATAGTCTTGCTGAGGAACGAGTTCCGGAACAATATAGTGATAATTCGTGTCGAACCACTTGGTCATTTCGCAGGCGGCGGCGGGGGTGCCCGAAGGCGCCCTTCCGCGAGCCATCCTGAACAACGTATCGAGGCTGACAGGCTGATCCGCGGGTTGGGCAAACCGCGCGGGTACCGCACCCAGCAAAGTCGTCCATTCCAGTATTTGGTCGTACCAGGCAAAATCGCCTACCGGGACAAAAGCCACGCCCGCGTCGGCCTGCACGGCCCAGTGGCGGCGACGCAGGTCGCGCCCAACTTGCTGCAAGGCTTGCGCATTGTGCTTGCCGGTCCAATATCCTTCCTGCGCCCGCTTCAACTCACGTTGTGCACCGATACGAGGAAAGCCAAGGTTATGAATAATAGTCATTTTATTTTCAAGGAAGCCAATAAATTATTGAAGTGCTGTTATTGTGCGCCGAGTTATCCTTGAAAAAAAATCAAATACAACATCTATAAAATGAAAATAACTCATGTAATAATGATGCCAATCCGAATCCAGTGATGCCAACCCCAAACCGGAAATTGGAAATCGAAAATTGGCAACCATCTTTATAGTGTTCATGCCCTATGCTGGAAATACGACATCTGGAAACCCTGAGCGCCATACGCGAAGCCGGCAGCCTGCAAGAAGCGGCGGAACGGTTGCATGTGACGCAGTCGGCGCTATCGCATCAGTTGCGTGATCTCGAGGTCCGTCTAAAAACCTCCTTGCTGAATCGCCGCACCCGCCCCGCCCGACTGACCACCGCGGCCTTGCGCATACTAGCGTTGGCCGACGAGGTGCTGCCACAAATCAAGGCCACCGAACGGGAATTGCAGCGTCTGGCTGCCGGGCGCACGGGGCGCCTGCACCTGGCAATTGATTGCCACTCGTGTTTTCAGTGGCTGATGCCGGCGCTGGATGCGTTCAGACAAAACTGGTCGGATGTGGCCTTGGACTTGTCGGCCGCGTTTTCGTTTGCCCCCCTGCCGGCGTTGGTACGGGGTGATCTGGATGTAGTGATCACCTCTGACCCGCAACCCATGGACGTGATCCAGTACCTGCCGCTTTTTAGCTACGAGCTGGTGCTGGCGGTCGCCGCCAACAACCCTCTGGCCCAGTACAAGTATATAGAACCTCAGCAACTGGCCGATCAGGTGTTAATTACCTATCCAGTCGACAAACAAAGGCTGGACATCTTTACTACCTTCCTCGATCCGGCCGGGGTTGAACCGGCGGCGCTGCGCAAGGCCGAGCTGACGCCGATCATTGTGCAATTGGTTGCCAGCCAGCGGGGCGTGGCGGCCCTACCCAATTGGGCCTTAACCGAATATATAAACCAGGACTGGCTGCGTATCTGCCATCTGGGCGCGCAGGGAGTCTGGCGCACGCTGTACGCCGCCGTGCGCACCGAAGATGCCGAGGCCACCTATCTGCATGCTTTCGTGACTCAGGCGCGCGAGACCTGTTTTCGCACACTAAGCGGCATCAAGGCTGCGCCTGGAATCCATTCACAACAAATCTTCATGGACAAAAGGTAAGACATCGAGGCCGAAGGGTCGGCTTGCTTGTCGGCATCGCGTCTGGTCAACGCCAGGACGCCGCCGCCACCCACTACCAAGACGCTTTTCCCCTGCACATCGCAAAATATTGGAAATAGCCGCATCGGCGCGCTCCTTGACATCGGATAGGCCGGCGTGCGTACTCAAACCGGCAGATGTTTGCGATTCAAGAAAACGTCGTTCCCGTAAGTACGATGCGCGGCGCGGGGCATGAATTTGCTTAGTAACTCTTGAATACCAATGAATGAAGAGCAGACACTGGTGAAAAAACTGAAACTCGTTATGGTCGGCAATGGAATGCAAAGTGAAATCGCGACGCGGTGAAATCATCGTTCCAACCCGGCGAGATACCGGCCTCAAACCGGGCCAGGCTTATATTCCCATGCATTGGGGCGGTACATTCCCCTGCGCTGTTGCCGTACCCACGGCCTACTGTTGCGCGTCTCAAAGGTGGCGCCCCTTTATTTTTGGGCGCGCCAGTGAGGAAATGGCGTGGCTCAACCCGCGCGGCATCGACATTGAAGGCGTCAGCGGCCTGACGATCGTATGCTGCTATACGGGCATGAGTCAGCCCGGCACGCTACAAGCCGAATTGCCGACGGCAGGCTTTGCAAAATGATCAGGCCGTGGAATCGTCGTTGGGGTCGCCCAGGATCTGGCGCAGACAATTGGCGGAAAACCCGCGTGAAGCCAGAAAACGAAACTGCCTGGCATATTCTTTAACATCGCCCGGAGGCCCTGAAAATTTTTTTTCCCAGACTTGACGCGCGCGCTGGACTTCGGTGGACTGCAGCTCAGCGCGCAACTGTTCAAGCTGTTCGTCAGCCAGGCCGTGCTGCCTGAGCTCTTGCATGATGCGCGCCGTTCCTTGAAGCGACGCCTTGCGATGCGCCAGGCCTTGCGCAAAGCGCGTATCGGACAACCATTGTTCACGCTCCAGGTCGTCGAGAATGCGCTTTAATTCGGCCGGATCATCGGCATGAGGGGCCAGCTTGCGCTCGAGTTCGATGCGCGAATGTTCGCGGCGGGAAAGAAAGCCTACCGCCCGCGCCTTAAGGCTGAGCCCGGATTTTTTCTTTCCCTGTGGCCCAGCAAGCTGCTCGAACGCATCGTCTTTATCGAAAACATCTGGCATAAGAACAACCCAAGTGAGCGACCCGAGCCGCCTATTTGGCGGCTTCGGATTCGGGTTCGGCCGGCGCTAGCGCTGGCGCCACGGCACGCGCCTTGGCGACTACCCCCAATTGTTCGCGCACCCGATCTTCGATTTCGATGGCCATTTCGGGATGCTCCTTGAGGTATTCGCGCACATTATCCTTGCCCTGGCCTATGCGTGTGCCGCTATAGCTGAACCAGGCGCCCGCCTTGTCGATAATGTTGGCTTCGACGCCCAGATCGATGATTTCGCCTTCGCGCGAAATGCCGTTGCCATACAGGATGTCGAATTCGGCCTGTTTGAAGGGCGACGCCACTTTGTTTTTAACTACCTTGACGCGAGTTTCGTTCCCCACAACTTCGTCGCCCCTTTTAATGGCGCCGATACGACGGATATCGAGCCGCACCGAAGCGTAAAACTTAAGCGCATTGCCACCAGTGGTGGTTTCGGGATTGCCGAACATGACACCAATTTTCATGCGGATTTGGTTAATGAAAATAACCAGGCAATTGGTGCGCTTGATGCTGGCGGTAAGCTTGCGCAAGGCCTGGCTCATGAGACGGGCCTGCAGGCCAGGCAGCGAATCGCCCATTTCCCCTTCGATTTCGGCCTTGGGCACCAGCGCCGCCACCGAGTCGATGACGATAAGATCAACCGACGCCGACCGCACCAGCGCGTCGGTAATTTCTAGCGCCTGTTCACCCGTATCGGGTTGGGAAATAAGCAAATCGTTCAGGTTCACGCCCAGCTTGGACGCGTACTGGACGTCGAGAGCGTGCTCGGCGTCGATAAATGCGCACGTGCCGCCAATTTTTTGCATTTCGGCCAGAACCTGCAAAGCCAATGTGGTCTTGCCTGAAGATTCAGGGCCATAGATTTCCACCACACGGCCACGCGGCAAACCGCCTACACCCAGAGCAATATCAAGCCCGAGCGAGCCTGTGGAAACTACCTGGATGTCGTGCTCGACCTCGTTATCGCCATAGCGCATGACCGAGCCTTTGCCAAACTGCTTGTCGATTTGCGATAAGGCGGCAGCAAGTGCCTTGGCGCGCTCAGAAGCAGCGGCTTTGCTATTTTTGTCATCCATGTAGGAATCCTTGGCTAAAAATTAAAGACGAGCGCGATCGGCGCCCAAAATTCGTTCTGAAAGTGATTATTACATCAAATTATACTGTATAAACAAACAGTATACTAAAAATATTCAAGGTCAAACAGTTATTTCAACACCCATAACGCTCAGGACACAACGCATGCAAAGGCTATTTTAATCGCTTAAAACCGTCGTACTCTTTCGCATTGACAATTCTGGCCCGCAGTATCCGCAACCAGCCTAGCCATGGGCACCCCCGCAGGGGTTTGCCTGCCAATCCGGTCACGACACACTGCTTTATTTTCAGTAAATATCGTAATGCGATATTTTTCAGGCGAACGTCAGGGTACCAGACTAGAATTTGCGCTATAGAAAGGGCTTGCGAATCCGGACGGTCGAACTACTGATCCCCCTGTTCAACCGTTCCGCAAGTCGCTTTCTATCACTATGTTGCGCTCCCCGCGAGCCTTTTATGGCGCAACATTGTGTACTTGTGTATCGGCCCGGTGCCTAGGCATTCCGGGCCTTTTTTTGCCTTGGGCTACCCCAAGGCAAAAAGCACCCCCCTTGGGGCAGCGAAGCGCGCGGCGGCGAAGCGTGGGGGCCTTTTTTTGCCGCCGGGCCGCCCCAAGGCAAAAAGCACCCCCCTGGGGGGCAGCGAGGCGCGCAGCGGCGAAGCGTGGGGGCCTTTTTTTTGCCGCCGGGCCGCCCCAAGGCAAAAAGCGCCCCCCTGGGGGGCAGCGAGGCGCGCAGCGGCGAAGCGTGGGGGCCTTTTACCTCGTCGTTCACGCCGAAAATAGGCTTACAATCGGCGGGCTCTCATGTCCGGCGGCGAACGTCTCCTCATACCCGTCTGGCGCAACATTCTTATTCTCCCTTATTCAGATTCAAACTATGTGGTTTAAAAATCTTAAAGTATTCCGCCTCGCCCCCACCTGGTCATGCACGACCGACGAACTCCAGACAGCCCTCGACAAACACGCTTTCCAACCCGGCAACTCGCAAGAGATGCAAAGCCTGGGCTGGGTGCCGCCCCGTGATAACGGCAAGCTGGTGCACTCGCTCGATGGCCAGCATCTGATCAGCCTTCGGGCGGATAAAAAGCTGTTGCCCACGACCGTCATCAATCAGGTCGCGCGCGCCAAGGCGCTGGACATAGAGGAACAGCAGGGTTACAAGCCGGGCCGCAAGCAAATGAAGGAAATCAAGGAACAGGTCATCGACGAGCTGACGCCCAAAGCATTCAGTATTTACCGCGACACCCGTGTCTGGATCGATACCCGCAACCATTGGCTGGTCGTGGATGCGGCCGCTGCTGCCAAAAGCGACGAGGTGATGGGCATGCTGACCAAAGCAATCGATCCGTTTCCGGTCAATTTGCTGCACGTTGAAATGTCACCCGCATCGGCCATGACCAGCTGGCTGGTCGGCGACCAGGCGCCCGCGGGCTTCACCATCGACCAGGATACCGAGTTGCGCTCAACCAGCGAAACCCGCGCCGCCGTTCGCTACGTGCGACAGAGCATTGACATCGACGATGTGCAAAAGCATGTGCAGGCCGGCAAACAGTGCACACGCCTCGCGCTAACCTGGGCGGATCGGGTGTCGTTCGTTTTGACCGAGGGCCTCGACATTAAGCGCGTAACGCCCCTGGACGTCTTGCGCGAAGGCCAGGGCAACGCCTCGCACAACGACGACGAGCAGTTCGATTCGGACATGGCTTTGATGATGGGCGAGCTGACACAATTGATAAGCGCACTGGTCGAGGCGCTGGGCGGCGAGAAGAAAACATTTTAGGGGGTGTGGCACCCACAAGGGGTGCCTCTACAAAAACGTGGCCGCTTTTAATGTAATGGCAGCCCTTGTGGCTGCCATCGACGCAATAACCTGCACGCCGTTTGGCATACATGCCACCCACAAGGGGTGGCGCTACACTGCCGCTACATCACGCTACACTGCCGCTACATCACGCTACACTGCCGC
>SCRC01000095.1 GCA_004297945.1 Candidimonas sp.
CCGCCGGCCGGCGGTTTCGAAGGCGGCGATGGCGCGGTCGATCTGGCCGGGGGTGTGCGCGGCGCTCATTTGCGTGCGTATGCGCGCGCGGCCCTTGGGCACGACGGGATACGAAAAGCCAATGACGTAAATCCCTTCGCGCAAAAGCGCGTCGGCCAGCTGGCTGGCCCGTTGCGCATCGCCCAGCATAACGGGAATAATCGGATGCTCGCCCGGCACTAATTCAAAACCCAGGGCAGCCATCGCATTGCGGAACTGCCGGCCATTGGCATGAACCTTTTCACGCAAGGCATCGCCCTCGGGGCTTTGCAAAAGCGCCAGCACTTGCAGTGATGCCGCCACAATGCCGGGCGCCAGGGTATTGGAAAACAGATAAGGCCGGGAACGCTGCCGCAACAGTTCCACCACCGAAGCATCCGCCGCCACATAGCCGCCCGAGGCTCCCCCCAGGGCCTTGCCCAGAGTGCCTGTCAGTATGTGAACACGGCCCTCGACCCCGCAATACTCCGGGGTGCCTCGACCATGCCGGCCCATGAAGCCCACGGCGTGCGAATCATCGACCATGACGATCGCCCGATATTTATCGGCCAGATCGCAAATGCCCTTCAAGTTTGCAACGATGCCGTCCATGGAGAACACACCATCGGTCGCAACCAGCTTGAAGCGCATGCCGGCCTTATCCGCCGCCTGCAACTGCGCTTCAAGGTCGGCCATATCGTTGTTGGCGTAACGGTAACGCTGTGCCTTGCACAAACGCACTCCATCAATAATGCTGGCGTGGTTCAGGGCATCGCTGATAATGGCGTCGTTTTCATCCAGCAAAACCTCGAACAGACCGCCATTGGCATCGAAGCAACTGGAATACAGAATCGAATCGCCCATCTTCAGGAAGCCGGCCAGCGCCCGCTCCAATTGTTTATGACCGGTTTGCGTGCCACAGATGAATCGGACCGACGCCAGCCCGAACCCCGCGTCGTCCATGCCTTTTTTGGATGCCTGGATCAGACGCACATCGTTGGCCAGGCCCAGGTAATTATTGGCGCAGAAATTGAGTACTTGCGCGCCATCGGCCAGCGCTATCTGCGCGGACTGCGCGCCGGCGATGACGCGCTCCGCCTTGTAGAAGCCAGCGTCGCGCAATTGTTGAATTTGCGCGTTGACGTGATCGAGAAATGAGCTGTTCATGATTGGAAGCAATGTTACTACGCTCGAGCTTACTTCCGGACGATATAAATCGGGCTTGAGAAGATAAAAAACCCGTCTTCGGTAGTGGCCCGCAGATAAATAGCGTTATCGCCATCTTTGTGCAGGGGGACTCGTACGCTTTGTTTGACGCGCCGGGTCGGGTTCTCGTCGGGCAGGCGAAACACTTGCAATCGGCGCCGTATGCCGCCATTTTCAAATACCACGGGCTCCATGCCTATGGAGGCCACCGGAATGGTTTCTTTAATTAGCGGGGTATCGACATGCAGCACGCCGTTATCGGGATGTGCCAGGCGTACATCAATACCGCTGAACCCGCCTGTAGTAAGAGATTTCCATTCCAGGCGGCTATCGTCCGTCTGAACCAGCTGCTTATCCAGATTCCAGAAATTAATGGGCTGCGGCTGCTCGAAGGCATTGTCTGTCAAGGTCGCGTGCCCATCCCAAACCGTTTGCCGGCCGCGCCCCCGATAACCGGAACCTTCCCATATCAGGCGAATCCTTCGCCCCAGATCCGGCTTTCCGTATGGCCGCAGCGTATCCACCACCTCCATGCGATTACGGATTTCTATATTTTCAATAGGCCCTTCGGTCATCAATTCAAATTCAAGCGTTACGCTCTCGCCATCGTATTCAACAACGGCCCCCATATCTGCTTTGCGAACGCTGGTAGTTTGAACGGTCGATCCCAAATTCGGGTCATCAGAAAACAGCGTCGCCGGGTTATCGAAAACGGCATTGACTGCCAAAAAGGCGCGACAACCTGTGGTCGCGTAGTGACGTCGATGCCGCAGACAGTCGGCCAGCGACGCCCTGGTCAGTTCGCCAGCAACCAGGCAGGTTAACCCGCCATACGCGCCAAACATGGAGGCGCCCGGGTGGCTCGCGCCATGACGGCCTTTGTGTCCATCGCTATTGGCCACGATGCCCACGCGATACCCTTGCTCGAACGCGTCAGACAAGAGCCACTCGAACGTGCCCCAATCGGAGTGGATTTCGATCGACCGTTCAATCTGGGCATTGTGCGACAGCGTGATGTCGGCGTAGCGGCCGCCGATGTGGGCGAAAACGATTACGTCTTCGCCTTTTAACGCTTCAAACAACTGGTCTGCGCTGTTGGCATCGGTATCTTCGTCGGACATGTCGTCGACCAAGGCGTGCGAAGACCGATGTATCGGCCGCCCTTCCTGCAAGTACAGGACATTGCGATCGCCCCCCAGCCCGGTGTTTCCGGACCATTCATAGCCGGGGAAGATGATGAATTCCTGATCCCGATTGAACTCGGCCGTGAGCCGATTGAGCTCATGCCAGAACTCCGTTGTAATCTGAAAATCGTTGGCCTGATGGCTCATTGCATCGAGAAAAGCGCGGTCTCGCGCGAAGACGAGGAGGTCGCGTGCCGAGTTGGTACCTATGGTTTCTTCCGACTGCCCGTGCAAATCGGCCCAAAAATGACGGTACTGCGCTTGCGGCACGATACGACACGGATTGGAGCGCGCCACCACCTTGCCCTCTTGCCGTATTTCAATTTCCAGGTCGCCTTCATGGGACACTGACAAGTTGGACAGAATCCGGGCGTAATCGCCTTCGGCCATACTGAACGAAGCGGGCAAATTTTCTATCGGAATACTGCTGCGCACATCAAAATTGCCAGTCACGCGATGGCTGGGGTTACCCCATTTATCTTCACCCTTGAACCCTAGTTTGAACGTTTCGCCGACACGGATCAAAGTGGGAAGAATCGCCTTGAATGAAACGGGCGGGCCGGCCACCACGGAAATCGTGGGAGACTTCGGTAACTCGACATACTGATAGGTCGCAAAGGCGTCTACCAATACTTTGAATTCGAACGTGTCTTCCGCAAAGGTTTGGACTCTTATGCCGGGCGACCCCTGGCGCCGGTCGCCGAACCGGATGACGATCTGGTCGCCCTCGTGCAGAAACCCCCTTACGACCCGGATAAATACGGTTTTGTCCCACGGACGTATGTTGCGCTTGCCGTCGTACTCGACTTCAAGCACCGCGCCGTTGCTCGCTTCCACGGTCGTATAGTTCCAGCCTTGCGGGTCGGTAAATTGCGGACGCCCCATGTCGCTGGCAAAACGATGCACGACCTTGATCGACCCGGTATCGTCAATGCCAAAATAGCCCGCCGTGTAAACCAGCGTAAACGAATTGAAGCTACCGGCTTCAAATTCACCTGAAGGATCGACAGACGCCGAACCCATCAGGTTTGCTGCGTAGAGTGAGTGTCCCATGGTACGTGTATATTCCGCGGTTAATGATTGATGGTTCCTGGGCCGGCAGTACCCAGTCCGACGCGCGCGGCTTCAGTATCGATTAGCGTAGCAGCCGATACATTGGCCAGGTTTACATCCGGCCCCAGCACGGCGATCAAGGTTTTCTTCATCGATTCGATATCGCAACTGCGCACCTCGGCTATCCATGGCCCAGGCAGTTCGATCATGACGCGCGTCATATCCAGTTGCCGCATTAGCAATTCTATTGTGTCGGTGCGTAATTTTCCGTTTTCAACCAACTCGGCCGCTTCCACCAGCACCAACTCTGCGCCGGCATCGAAGCAGTCGTGGGCTTGTTGAACCAGCAGGTTGGGATCGTTGAGCGTTTCTTTCGAGCCGACCTCACCGAACACCGTTAACCCTGTGGCCACAGCAGCCCGGATCTGAGCCACGCGCTGTTGCGGCGTCAAGGGCACGACATTGTCGGAAATCTCGATCGTTTCAAAACCCAGACTCAAGGCCTCGTCGTAAAAGCGCGGCAGCGCAGACTCGCCTTGCGTTGCCAGTATATATTCATGGAACTGACCACCCAGAAAAGAGCGCACATCGGCTTGCTTGTACAAGGCGAGCTTGGCTCGCAGTTTTTCGCGAGTATATAAGCGGGCCGTGCCTGTTTTTACCTTCGCCAAATCAACATAATCGCTCGCGATGTCCATCAGGTCGGCGACATACCCCAGCGGCAGGCCGTCATCGATCATCATGGTGCGTCCGTTGCCGCGCGGCTTGGTGCTGCGTGCGGCAGGCAACTTTACAAAATCGAAGGGTGGGCGAGTATCCATGGCGGCCTCCTTATTTGACCGAAATGCCAGACGCTTTGACCAGCGCGGCGTACTTTTTTCTTTCGTGCGTCAGGAATATAGAGAAATTTTTCACGCTGCTGCCTACGGGTTCCACTCCTTGCGCAATCAGCGTTTTCTTTACGGCAGGGTCGTGCAATACTTTCTCAACAGCGGCATTGAGCTTATTGATGATAGCCGCCGGTGTGCCAGCAGGTGCGAACAGGCCCATCCACTGAACGACATCCACGGCCCCGGCGCCGGGAGTTTCGCTGGCCGTAGGCACCTTGGGCAGCCATGCCAAGCGCTTATTGTTCATAATGCACAGAACCTTGAGTTTGCCTGCCTTCCAATGCGGAATTACCGGAGCCATGCCCACGCTGGCCAGCGGAATCTGCCCACCCAGGACATCGATCGTTGCCGGCCCTGCGCCTTTATAGGGAATAGCGAGGATCTTGATGCCTGTCGAACGTTCGATCCAATCCACCGCCAACTGCTGGGCGCTTCCTACTCCGGGCATGCCGTAGTCCACCTTACCGGGATGCGCCTTTACATAAGCCACCAATTCCGGAAGCGTATTTGGAGGAAACGAAGGGTTGGCCACCAATGCAATGGGGGTCGTGCTCACCAGCGTAATTGGGCTCAGATCCTTGCTGGGATCGTAGCTCATGCTTTTATAAAGAAACGGAGCAATCACCGTTTCCGCCGGAGAGGACATCATTATGGTGTAGCCGTCAGGCTTGGCCCGCGACACATACTGAGCCCCGATCATCCCGTCAGCGCCCGGCTTGTTGACGACGATAACTTGCTGCCCCAAATAACTGTTCAACTTGGACGCCAGGAGCCGCGCCGTGAAATCATGGCCGCCCCCCGTGGAAAACGGAACGACAAGCGTCAATGCACGGTCTGGGAAACCCTTGGCCTGAGCGCCGAATGCCACACTGAACAACACCACACAGACAGAACCAGCGATACGTAGAATTTTATGCAACGTTCTCATTACTATCTCTCCTTATCCGAACAACGCAGAAACTCGGAGGCTCGACATAAAACAGCTATCTATTTCTGCATGGCCGAAAGTTAGTGATGCAACACCGCCCGTCAAGACGAGCCCATGAAATCCATATCCAACTCACAATCCGTAGGCGGAACAAACATTTTCTGGTAGGAGATCGGCTGCAGCCCTCGGGTCTTGCCCAGAATATTGATTTTCAGGGCCCAACTGCCAGACTCCAGCTCCATTAGCGCCGCAATTCGCGGCTCTAGCCGGACTACGCGGGCACCGCCCTTTGCCTCAATCGTTGGATAGCCAAATTCCGTTTCCAGAATTTCTTTAAGGTTGACGTCCTCCAGCCTGATTGCCGATATCTCCAGCATTCCGCTGAAGATCGACGCGGGTAAATAAAGCTCGCTGACGCAGGTAAAGCGCCCGTCGATGGATATGCACCGATCGATCCGGACATAACCCTGGGCATCGGGCCCGAGCACTTTTGTCCACGGACCATCGCCAACCAAACTGCGCCCGATCAAATGAGCAAACACTGGCAAGTGTTCCCCTGTTTCAGGGTCAGTGAAGCGGTAGTGCCAGGATTTCTGTATGGCGCGCCGCGATTGGCTGATAAACGTGCCGATGCCGTGCTGACGAACCAGATAACCCTCGGCGGCCAAGCTGCCTAGCGCTTTTTGAGTGGTGCCTAGGCTGATGCTCAACAAATCCCCCAGCGCCTTCTCGGGCGGCAATTTATCTTGATAGTGCAACTCGCCCTCATCCATCGCCTGAATAATCGACTCGCGCAATTGGGCATGCTTGCTTAAACCGAGAGGCGCCAAACGGAAAAAATGGCGCGCAATCGCATCGGCAGGAGAACGACTAAGATTTTTAGCTTGCATATCCGGGGGGGTTCATGATTTGTTCTCAATTTAGCAAATAAAGATATGGAGGTCAATAGCTCTATAGCTATTTTAGGAGACCGAAAAGATCGTCCGTATAGAAAATCGATGGCAGCCACAAGGGCTGCCGCTACAGAACCGTATCCGTCGCTTGTAGCGGCAGCCCTTGTGGCTGCCATCTTGTACCTGCCACCTTGTGGCTGCCATCATGTTGACGGAGAGACACCCTTGCATAGATGACAGGCACAAGGCCTGTCGCTACAACCTTCCACCACGAAATAGATATAGGTCATATGGTTGACTTTGATGAGTTTCGCCATTAAGATAAACCCGGTTCTAGTCGATTGTCGAATATCTACCAACAGAATTTAAGGAGCTTCGAATGATTCATCTTGTGTTACACGATGCCAACGACATGGTCGCGGTTGCAGTCGTGGAAGGCGTTACAGCGGGTACCGAACTGACGGCGTGGATCATGGACGATGACCGCATGATCAAAATCAAGGCGGAACAAGACATCCCCATCGGCCACAAAATTGCCATGAAAGACATGGCAGTGGGCGACACCGTCATCAAATACGGCGTTGATATCGGCAAGGTCGTCGCGCCGATCAAGAAGGGCCAGCACGCCCATACCCAAAACATCAAGACCAAACGCTGGTAAACGAATCGCAGCGGCACCGGTGGCCACACCGTCGATGCGCACAGCCCATTCGTCGCTATCTGTTTGTTCAGCCAACTGAACGTCTCTAACTTCTATAGACCCAATCATGATTACTAAAGACACTACTTTCCTAGGCTATCGCCGTGAAAACGGCCGCGTCGGCGTGCGCAACCACGTCATTATTTTGCCGCTCGACGATTTGTCCAATGCTGCCTGTGAGGCCGTTGCCAACAATATCAAAGGCACCATGGCCATTCCCCACCCCTATGGCCGCCTGCAATTCGGCGCCGACCTCGACCTGCATTTCCGTACACTGATCGGTGCTGGCTCCAACCCCAACGTCGCCGCCGTGGTGGTGATCGGGATTGAAAACGGCTGGACCCAAAAAGTGGTTGAAGGCATTGCCGCTACTGGCAAGCCTGTTATTGGCTTTGGCATCGAGCGCCATGGCGACCACGAAACGATCATGAAAGCCTCCAAAGTTGCGCGCGAATACGTGCAATGGGCTTCCGAAAAACAACGCGAAGTATGCAACATCAAAGAACTGTGGGTATCGACCAAGTGCGGCGAAAGCGACACCACCTCGGGTTGCGGCTCCAATCCCACGGTGGGCAATGCGTTTGACAAATTGCATCCGCTTGGCGCCACCTTGGTATTTGGCGAGACAACCGAAATAACCGGCGGCGAAAAATTTGTGGCGGCCCGCTGCGCGAACGACGAAGTGCGCGCCAAATTCATGTTCATGTTCGACCGCTATCAAGAAGTCATCGATCGGCACAAGACATCGGACTTGTCCGATTCGCAACCCACCAAAGGCAACATCGAAGGCGGGCTGACAACGATCGAAGAAAAAGCCATGGGCAACATCCAGAAAATCGGCAAGAAATGCACGGTCGATGGCGTGCTCGACAAGGCCGAAACCCCCACTCACCCAGGGCTCTGGTTCATGGACTCATCGTCGGCCGCTGCTGAAATGGTGACCTTGTGCGCCGCTGCGGGCTATGTCGTGCACTTCTTCCCCACCGGCCAAGGCAACATCATCGGCAACCCTATCCTGCCGGTTATCAAGCTCAGCGCCAACCCGCGCACAGTGCGCACCATGAGCGAACACATCGACTTCGACTGCTCACCGCTATTGCAGCGTGAAATGAACCTGGACGAAGCCGGCGACAAACTGCTCGACGTCATGCTGGCAACCGCCAATGGCCGCCTGACCGACGCAGAAGCGTTAGGCCATCGTGAATTTGTGCTGACACGCTTGTACGAAAGCGCTTAAACGCCGGGGCTCGCTATACGAGCCCTCAGCATGCGCCTGGCACCGGGTCGGCTCGAACGTTTAATTTCGTGCCGACCTGCATTTTGGCTTCGGAGGCGTCGGCGCGCTGCTTACGCTGTGGGACAAGACCCAAGGCTCGATTGCCGCCAATACAGCCAGCCGGGCAGTTGAGCCTGGATGGACGCTCACAAATGACACTGGCGCGTTGCCGCTTATAGCGGCATGAACGCCAGGTCCGTAAACGACGCAGTTCGTTATGGAGGACACAAGCATGAACACGACCTCAACGCCTTTGCTGGAAGTAAACGGGGTGACCCTGCAGTACAAGACTAAAGAGTATTTGATTACCGCCACTTACCGGGTGGATTTCAAGGTATATGAGTCAGACCGATTCGTATTGCTCGGGCCATCAGGCTGCGGCAAGTCCACTTTATTGAAAGCCGTTGGTGGATACCTCACGCCAACCGAGGGCGAGATCCGGCTAAAGAACAAAATCGTTACGATGCCGGGGCCCGATCGAATGATGGTGTTCCAGGAATTCGACCAGTTGCCTCCCTGGAAAACCGTTAAACAAAACGTGATGTTCCCGCTGCTTGCAAGCGGCAAGCTGAAAGGCCGTGCAGCCGAAGAAAAGGCCATGCAGTACATCGAAAAGGTGAAGCTCGCCGCGTTTGCCAACCACTATCCGCACCAGTTGTCGGGCGGAATGAAGCAACGGGTTGCCATCGCCCGCGGCATGGCGATGGAACCGGACATCCTGCTTATGGATGAGCCCTACGCGGCTCTGGACGCACTCACCCGCAAGAAAATGCAGGAGGAACTGCTGCTGCTATGGGACGACACCCGGTTCACCGTGCTGTTCGTGACTCACTCCATCGAAGAGGCCGTAAAGATCGGCAACCGAATTTTGCTGCTCTCGCCCCATCCAGGCCAAGTAACAGCCGAGCTCAACAGCACGGGCGAAGATACGCTAGATGCCAGTGGCAAAAGCCTGTCTGAGCGCATCAATACTATGCTGTTTGAAGAAAATGTAGAAGAGGAGGCCGTCCATGTCTAATGCCGAAAGCAGTCAAAACACCTCGCAACCCATACGAAGCAATGTCGAACGCGCCGAGATTTTTCGCACAAAGTCAGCGAGCGAAGACTTTGGCATTATCGAAAAGCCCTTGACTCAATGGGAAATGCTCTGCGACAACAACGTGGTGCGCAAGCTGTTCATTTTGGTGGTTCTGGCGCTGGCCTGGCAAATTTACGCCACCCTTTTGCATAACGAGCTGCTGTTTCCAACCTTTTCGGCAACGGTTCAAGCTCTTATCACGGGTATCGTCAGCGGCGGCCTGCTGGGCAAATCGTGGTTCTCCATCAGGATATTGCTGATGGGTTATTCCGCAGGCCTGGTGCTGGCGGCCCTTCTCACGATATTTGCCATTACGTCGCGCATCGGACGGGACTTCCTTGAAACCGTGACCTCGATGTTCAATCCGCTGCCGGCCATTGCCCTGCTGCCTCTGGCGTTGCTGTGGTTCGGCCTGGGCTCTGGCAGCCTGGTATTTGTATTGATCCATTCGGTGTTATGGGCCGTCGCACTCAATACGCACTCGGGGTTCCAGTCGGTCAGCCCGACCCTGCGGATGGTGGGCAGAAACTACGGCCTGCGCGGCTTGCGCTATGTATTCGGCATACTGATTCCCGCCGCGTTTCCGGCTATTTTGTCAGGCCTGAAAATTGGCTGGGCCTTCGCTTGGCGCACCTTGATCGCAGCCGAATTGGTGTTTGGCGTAAGCTCGGGCAGCGGCGGATTGGGCTGGTTCATCTACGAGAACAAAAACCAGCTGGAAATTCCAAGCGTGTTTGCCGGCTTGCTGACGGTAATTCTAATTGGCCTGTTCGTCGAAAATTTCATCTTCCGCATTATTGAAAAGCACACCATACGTAAATGGGGAATGCAGGAATAGTTTTTTGATGACGACGTTGGATACCTTCGTCCATGTAGCGGCAGCCCTTGTGGCTGCCATCGTAAAACGGGTAATGTAGCGGCCGTCTTGATTTTCAAGGTTTTGTGCCACCCACAAGGGGTGGCGCTACATTATTCACGAATACAGCTGTGTAGCGGCAGCCCTTGTGGCTGCCATCATAAACAAAAGGCCTTGCAATGAAGCTGGTGATTTGCGAATTTATGGATGACGCCTCGGTGGCAACGCTTGCGGCGCAATTCGAGACGCTTTACGACCCGACTCTGGTTGATCGCCGCCCGGAACTGTTGACGGCGCTGGCCGACGCCGATGGCCTGATCGTGCGCAACCGAACCCAGGTCGACCTCGCCTTGCTTGAAGCCGCTTCACACTTGCGTGTAGTAGGCCGGCTGGGCGTGGGTCTGGACAATATCGACGTACCCACCTGCGAAGCCCGTCGCATAGCGGTCATTCCTGCGACCGGAGCCAATACCCGAGCTGTAGCCGAATATGTAATTGGCACGGCCATGGCATTGCTGCGCCAAGCGTACACGCGCAGTGCCGATACGGCGGCAGGCAACTGGCCACGCGCGGTGCTATCTAAGGGGTGCGAGATTGCCGGCAAAACCCTGGGGCTTATCGGATTTGGCGGAATCGGCCAGTTGACCGCTCGCCTGGCCCAAAGCCTGGACATCAAGGTTATCGCCTACGACCCGTTAATCGCAGCCGACGCGCCCGTATGGAAGAACACCAAGGTCACACCCGCCAAACTGGACGACTTGCTGGCGCAAGCCGATATCGTGTCGTTGCATGTCCCCTTAACGGAGCAAACTCGCCATCTGATCAACCAGCAGGCGTTGGCCAAGATGCACGCCGGCGCTATTCTTATCAATACGGCGCGTGGCGGCATTGTCGATGAAACCGCGCTGGGCAATGCGTTGCGATCAGGTCAGTTGGGAGGCGCTGCGATCGATGTCTTTGCGCACGAGCCACTGCCCGCCGGCAACGCATTGTCCGATGCCCCGAACCTTATTCTTACCCCTCATATCGCCGGGGTCACCACCGAATCGAATGTGCGCGTCAGTGCGCTGATTGCCGAACGCGTGGCCGCCCAACTTAAATAAAGCCGTACTTTTTTAGGGATTGTATTTCATGCCTGTGCTTTCAATTGACTCACTAACGACCCTCGCCGTCGACGCCCTCACATCTGCCGGAGCCAGCCGCAGCGCCGCGCTGGCGGCCGCACAAGCCCTGACAGCCGCGGACGCGCAAGGCCTCGCGTCGCACGGCGTTTCGCGCGTGCCGCAATACGCCGCGTTCCTGCGCAATGGGCGCAGCAACGGCAGCGCCAGCCCTCGCATCGTGCAATCCAAAGGCGGCGCCTGCCTGATCGACGCGCAATGCGGCATGGCCTACGAGGCGTGCGCCATGGCGGTGGCGCTAGCCGTTGAGCGCGCGCGTGAATTCGGGATAGCGTGCGTCGGCGTCACCAATAGCAATCACTTTGGCGCTGCGGCGGGCCACCTGGGCCTCATCGGAAAAGCCGGCATGGTCGGCATGGCTTTTGGCAACTCGCCTGCTGCGATGCCCGCCTGGGGCGGCAAAACGCCCTTGTTCGGCACCAACCCCATCGCGGCCATATTCCCGCGCCACAACGCACAACCCCTGCTTATCGACCTTGCGCTCAGCGAAGCGGCACGTGGCAAGATCATGGTGGCAGCCAAGGAAGGCAAGCCCATACCGCTGGGTTGGGCGGTTGACAAAGACGGCAAACCCACCACGGATGCCAAGGCGGCGCTGGCTGGCAGCATGCTGCCCACGGGCGGGGTAAAAGGCGCCATGCTGGCGCTGGTGGTGGAACTGTTGGCCTGTGCGCTAACCGGTGCAGCCTTTGGCTTTGAGGCCGATTCGTTTTTTGTGGAGGCGGGCAACCAACCACGCCTCGGGCAATTATTCCTGGCCATCGACCCGGGCGCCATGGCCGGTGCCGACATGTATTTTTCACGCACCGAGAAGCTGATAGAACTCATGCTGCAAGACGAAGGGGTACGACTGCCGGGCGATCGGCGCCATGCTCTGCTTAAAAAATCCGAAAAAGAAGGCATAAGCATTCCCGACGCTTTGTACCAGCAAATCGTCACGCTTGCCGGCCGAACTTGATTGCGAGTCAACAATTAGCTACTTGCCCAATACACCACGAGCTGCCCGGTGATGAATGAATTTCTGATTTACGTAAGTTCCATCATCCCGCTCAGCCACATAGCCTTTGCATCATTCACCTTATTGATCGCCTACTCGGTGTTTGGATTAACCGGCTTTGGTTCATCCATCACCGCCATACCCTTCCTGATACTGGTTTTACCCCTGCACACCGCCGTATCGGTCATGCTGTTGTTCGACCTGGTGGTCTGCACGGTGCTCAATTCGCGCGAATGGCGCCACATCAATAAAATAGAATTGAAGCGGATATTGCCCTATCTGCTGGTCGGATCCATTATTGGGGTCGCCCTACTGGTTCAGGCCCCCAAAAAACCGTTGTTTTTCTTATTGGGCACATTCATTCTGTTGATGTTCGTGTGGAGCAATTTCATCAACAAAAAGGCCTACAAGATGAGCCCAAGAATGGCGGTGCCACTGGGGCTCATCGGCGGCATGTTTACAACCTTGTTTGGAACTGGCGGGCCGCTATATACCATTTACCTAAGCGGGCGCATCGACGACAAAAAAATATTGCGGTCTACATTGGGAACCTTGATAGGCGCCACAGCCCTTACTCGTCTGTGCATGTTTCTGATTACAGGGCTGCTGCTGGACCCGCATATTTATATCATTGCCGTCATCCTGTTCCCCAGCGCTCTGGTCGGCTTCTTTCTAGGCAGCCATATGCACGAAAAAGTATCATCGCGCACGGCAAAAAAACTTGTGTGGGCGATTTTGCTGCTGGGAGGCATCAGCGCTATTGTCAAGGGGCTGTGATGAGGAAAGTCATGGTAGTGCATGACCCATGTTCATTGACTACCTCCCAACGACAGACCACCACAAACAAACAATGTTTGTCCGGTGACAAAGCCAGCATCGTCAGATAGGAAAAACCGCACTGCTCCGGCTACATCTTCGGGCCTGCCAATATGACGAAGCGGTATTCTTTCTTCCAGATTATGCATGTCGGCGAAATCTTTAGGGTTATTATTAATATATAAATCAGTCAGAATTGGCCCCGGAGCCACTGTATTCACGGTTATCCCCTTAGGCCCGAGTTCTAACGCCCATGTTTTTGTAAACCCGATTAATCCGTTTTTTGTTGCCGCGTAAGCAGATCTATTTTGCATTCCCAAAACAGCACGGCTTGCAATATTAACGATTCGGCCTTTTCCTTGCTCTACCATATGTGGAATGCAAGCCTGAGCGCACAACAATGGGGCCAGCAAATTGATCTGGACGATTTGCTCTAACTCTGCGGGTGTTGTATCAAGAACGGAGCTCGACGTTGTTCGGCCAGCATTATTGACAAGGCAATCTATCTGATGCCGCTTGGTAATTTCGCCAAGAACCTCTTGTGTTTCGTTTCGTTTCGATAAGTCAGCTACAAAAAATTCTCCCGGAAAGTCGCCATCCGGCTTAGCCCTCGCTATACCGATAACGGCATGACCATCTCCAGACATCCGGTGTGCAATGGCTCGACCTATGCCTTTACTTGCACCCGTTATAAGTACGGTTGATCGCATCTTGGCCGGACTGACTCTCTGTTCAAACATTTAAAGCGGCGGCAGGTTGGCTGCCTTTACCACCGTAGCCCATCGATCCACCTCGCCTTTTACAAATTTCTTGAAATCTTGCGAAGTGTTTTTCTCGCCTGGCACGACGATCCCCAAACTTGAATAGCTGGCAATGACTTCTTTGGTTTTGAAAGATTGGTTAAGCAAGCGATTCATTTTCTGGACGATGTGCGGGTCCGTGTTCTTGGGGGCAAATAAACCGAACCAGGACTGAACCGAGAAGCCTTTCACTCCGGCTTCGTCCAGCGTGGGAACATGGGGAAGAGAGGGTGACCGTTGCAGAGTTGTGACGCCGAGTGCTCGCAAATTCCCCGCCTTCACCTGGCCTAATACACTTGGCAAATTATCGAATATGGAGTCTACCTGATTCCCGATGACTGCCGCATCAGCAGGCCCGCTACCTCTGAAGGGTACATGCAATATTTTTGTGCCCGTTTCGAGCTTAAATAATTCGCACGACATATGTATGGCCGATCCTGTCCCAGAGGAAGCACAGCTTAACTTTCCCGGATTCTGTTTGGCATAGGCAATATATTCCTGAACCGTCTTGATGGGTAATTTAGGATTGACGACCAATAGATTTGGGACGGTACCAAGTAGGGCTACCGCCTCAAAATCGCTGTATATGTTGTAGTTCAGGTTTTTGTATAGCGAATGATTAATGGCATTTGCCGTGGACCCTACAAAGTAGGTATACCCATCGGCACGCGCCCGTTTCACATTCTCGGCACCAATATTACTATTGGCACCTGATCTATTTTCAACGATAAACGATTGCCCGGTAGAAGCAGTCAGTGTTTTCGCGATAAGCCGGGCAATGATGTCTGTCGTGCCGCCTGCTGCGTACCCCACCACCAAGGTAACTTGATGGTCTGGCCATGAATTTTCTGCCGCGCGAGACATCGTCGGGGCAGCAAGGCTAATAGCGGACAACGCAAGTGTCACAGTCAGTGCAAATTTCTTGTATTTCATTTTTTGATCGAGGCATCCATCCATCAATGGAAATTGATACATGAACGCCTATCCTCCTCTATTTGGTGTTAATAATAGTTATGTCGGCTCGGTGCCTTGTATCGTGATTCGGTGCATTTCCCGTCTTTGCCCCGGGTAATCGTTGATGGCGTAATGCATAGTGCAGCGATTATCCCAAAAGGCCAAGGATCCTTTTTTCCATCTAAAGCGGCATGTCTTCTCAGGCTTAATGCTTTCTTTATATAAATAATCTAAAAGAGGCAAGCTTTCTTCACGCGACATACCTGCAAAGGCATATGTAAAAGGGCGGTTCACAAACAGGCATTTTCTACCGCTTTCTTCATGCGTACGCACCACCGGATGGATGCTATCGATACGCCCCACGCCCTCCTGCAATTTTGTCGATCGAGTGGCATTGCGGGCTTTGGCGTTTTTCGACAAGAAATCGTTGGAGTGAATTGCTTTTAAACTTGCCAGCTGCTCTTTCAACCCGTCTGACAAACCATCATAAGCAAGGTATAAATTGGACCATAAAGTGTCGCCGCCTACCTCGGGCACTTCGCGTGCATAAAGAATCGAGCCCAAGGGTGGCGTCTGCTGGTACGTTTCATCAGTGTGCCAAGTGTCGCCTATTATGTCTTTTTCATTCGCCTCTTTAACGACAGGCATAATCTGCGGATACTCTTTTAGCGTCTGATAGACTGGCGTTTTGCTTATCGGCCCAAACTGTTTGGCAAAATCTATTTGCTGTTCAGGGGTTATTTTTTGGTCGCGAAGAAAAATAACGTGATACTTCAACAGCGCGCCCCTGATATCGCCTATTGTCGAATCAGTAAAGCCTCCTGCAATATCTACCCCAAATAACTCGGCACCTATGGCCCCCGTTAAAGGCTTAATTTCCATTGTTAATGTCTCGTAGCTGGTTACTTTGATTTAGCAAAAAAGTTAATTGACAATTTAGGCCTTTATTTGATGATGGTCTAATACATTTGTGCCGGCTAATTATTAGGAAAAATCGAATAATGCTAACCATTAAGCAGCTACGATATTTTTTAGCGGTTGCCGAAGAAGGGCACTACGGACGAGCCGCCAACAGGTTGGGGATAAGTCAGCCACCGTTGACCGAGCATATTCAGACATTGGAAAAAGATCTTCAGGTGCAACTATTTAGACGCACTACACGCTCGGTACAACTGACCGATGAAGGGAAGGCACTGACGGAGCATGTGCGAACTATTCTGCTCGAAATTGATCGATGCAGGACAGTCGTCACCGACGCGAGGTATGAAAGGGCCACATTGCTGACATTAGGGGTCCTTCACGCACATACTTATACGTTCTTGCCTGGCTTTTTGAAATACTGTTTCGACGAGATTCCAGATGTACGAATCAAGCTGGTGGAATACTCGACACAACAACAGGCAAGCACGCTTGTCAATGACGGTGTCAATATAGGAATCGTTCGCGAGCCTGTATACCACCCAGACCTTGAAACGGTCAGCTTGTTCCATGAGCGATATTGCATCGCACTGCCGGCATCTTCGCCACAAGCCAGAAAGAAGAAAATTTCGATTAAAGATTTAATCAATTTTCCTATGATAGGCTACCCAAGCCACGACAACAAAAGGAGTACCCGGAGTCTGTTCAGAGATTTTTTCGCCCAATTTGGAGTAACGCCGGCAGGGTACGAAGAAGTTACAACAACCTATTCTGCGCTTGCGCTTGTCGCTGCTGGCCGCGGGTTCTCTCCCGTGCCAGAATCTCAAACCCAGATAAAGATAAGCGGTGTTGCCTACCGAAATTTTTCCGAAGAGCCGCCTTGTTTATCCGTTGGGCTCGCATGGCTTAGAGGGCAAAATTTGCCGGTACTTCATCAGTTCACAACACTGGCACGCAACTATTTTTCGCATGATCGCTGCCCTGACGGGTTGAATCCGTCATATTTATGAGTAGAATTTTCAGGAAGTAATGCTGCTATAAATCGTTGGCACCCACAAGGGGTGCCGCTACAAAGCGTACCTGCTGATCATGTAGCGGCAGCCCTTGTGGCTGCCAAATCGTCGGCAATTGAAACGGTACCTACAAAGCGCCGATGGCAGCCACAAGGGCTGCCGCTACAAAATGTGCCGCTACATCTGCTAAGACCTACAAAATGTGCCGCTACATCTGCTAAGACCTACAAAATGTGCCGCTGCATCTGCTAAGACCTTTTTATGGTGGGGGCGGGAACGGATTCGATCAACACGTTGATGCACGCGGGTTTGCCACTTTTGAACGCGCGCGCTAGCGCGGCGGGCAGGTCGGCAGCGGCCGTTACGTACTCACCGTGGCCGCCCAAGGCTTCTACGACCTTGTCATAACGAGCAGGCAGCAATTCGCAGCCTTGCGCGCGCTCCTTGCCATAGGTACGCAACTGAATCTGATACTCGGCATTCCATCGGGCGTCATTGCCTATGACGACGATGACCGGCAGGCCGTAACGCACTGCGGTATCGATTTCGGCCATATGAAAACCGAATGTGCCATCGCCCATGATAGCCACCACGGGTGAGGCCGGATCGGCAACCTGGGCCGCAATCGCAAACGGCAGCGAGGGCCCTATGGCACCAGCCACGCCATTGATCAAGCGCCTTTTTGCCGCTGTAACGACGGCTTGCGGCCACTGGCCTATTTCGCCGCCGTCGCACACCAGCGTTGCTTGTGGATGCTGCACGAAAAATGCTTGCACCGCATTACAGAGCTCCACGGGATGAGCCGGCCCATTGCCGGCCGATTGCAGGTCTTGCCATTGTGGCGGGCGATAGACCAGCGCCGCCTTTACCTGCTCCAGCCACGCATCCGAACGCTGCTGAGCAGGGCTTGCGTCTTTGGACAGCGCCTGTATTGCGCTGACAGGGTCGGCCTGCACCGACAGAATCAACCTGTCTTTCTGGTATTTAACGACGCGGGCGATGAGGTCCGGATCGGGGTCGATCACGATAAAGCGGCAATCGGGATGAACGAAGGGGGCATTGGCAAAGCGCAAGGTGAAATCAAGCGGTTTGCCCAGCAGGACGATCAGGTCGGCCTGGGCCAGCATTTCGGCGAAGGCGCCCAGGCTTGGGTCGTTGATGCCGCGCGGGCTTTCCATGCCGATAACCGGCGCCTGTATCACACGCTGCAATTGCGCCATCTGCACGCGGCCCTGCGTGCTGCAAAGGGTTGGGCCACAGAGTACCAAAGGACGCTGGGCACCGTCGATTTGCGCCAGAATCTGTGCGGCCGTGCCCTCTGCAAGAGGCATGCGAACCGCATGGGACGCGGACACGTCGGGCCAGAGATCTTGGCTCGAATTAACGCTCTGCTCCAAAAGATCGGCCGGAAGACTAAGGTGAACCGGGCCGGGGCGACCGCTGCGGGCTATTTGCATGGCCTTTGCCAGATCATGCCCCAAGGCCGCAGCGGACTGAACCGTCCACGAGGCCTTGGTAACTGGGGCCGCCGATTCGGCCTGGCGCAGCTCCTGAAAAGCGCCCTTGCCCAGCTCGCTTAAGCCCGCATGGCCGGACAGCATCACCATCGGAGCCTCGGAGGCCAGCGCCGTAACCAGCGCCGCGGCGCCATTCGTATGCCCCTGGCCCGCGGTGACCATTGCAATCCCCACCTGGCCAGTTGTACGGGCATAGGCGTCGGCCATATGCACGCACGCGGCCTCATGGCGTACATGAATAATGTCAACAGGCGTATCGATCAGCGCATCGTAGAGAGGCATGATATGGTTTCCCGAAAGGGAAAACACCTTCTCAACGCCCAAGCGCGTCAGCGTCTGGGCGATGATGTCAGCGCCTCGAATGCGTTTTTTTTCCGGCATGGCATATTCCTGATAAAGTGGGCTGTCATACCCTTTAAACGGCAGTGTGAGCGCTACGGCTCCAAAATGGTAGTGCCCGGAACGACCCGGGTGAAATGCACCGGCTCGCGAGAGAGCTCGATGGATTTTCCAGCCTGGCGCACCACGGTATAGGTCGAACTGGGTAAATCGCCGGCCGCGGGAAAGTCTTCGCGGAAATGCGCCCCACGCGAATTTTCGCGCGCCAGCGCCGCGGTGGCAATCGCCTGGCTGACCGCGATCAAGCTCTTCAAATTCAACCAGTCGTGCCACGTCAGATTGAATTCGGGGTCTTCTCCGGACACGCCTATGCCAGACAGCGTGCTGTCGAGCTCCGCCAAGGTTTGCAAGCCACGTTTGAGGCCCTGCTCGGTGCGCAGGATGCCGACATCGTCCCACATGCAATCGTACAGTGCCTCGCGTACCGCCTCCAGGTTGCCCGCCGCCTGTTCGAATGGCGCGCTATGCATCGCCACGCTGGCGTCGATAGCCGCTTCATCCGGTGCACGCAAGGCGGTCTCTTGTGCATCGCCTTGCGCAAGCCAGGCCGCCATGGTCTCCCCGGCGATGCCGCCAAAGACAGTTGAATTCGCCACGCCATTTCCGCCCAGGCGGTTCGCACCATGCACGCCGCCCGTATCTTCGCCTGCTGCAAACAAGCCTTTTAACTGCGTCGTGCAATCGGGCTCGAACACCACGCCGCCCATCATGTAGTGGGCCGTTGGCACCACCTCGACCAGACCGCCCGCCAGGTCGAAGCCGCAATCGGCGCAGCGCTCCACCATACCCTTGAACTGTTTGCGTACCTTATCGGGCCCCAAGTGGTGCATCTGAATGTAGACGCCGCCATGCGGCGTGCCGTGGCCTTCGCGCATTTCCATATAAATGGAACGCGAGACAATGTCGCGCGTGGCCCGCTCGCCGCGTGAATCGTACTTGTCCATGAAGCGCTCTTTCGCGCCATTGAGCAGATACCCGCCCGCGCCGCGCAGGCCTTCTTCAAGAACGGTGCCCGTCATGCGGGTATCCGTTCCAGCCAGCAGCCCGGTGGGATGGAACTGCACCATTTCCATATCGCGCAGCGGCAGTCCGGCGCGTAGCGCCATCGCCAGGCCATCACAGCTCTTGTCGCCCGACGGCGTGTGAAATTTGTACATGGTCGGGCCGCCGCCCGTTGCCAACAATACCGCGCGAGCCTGAACGAAAACGAATTCGCCGCTGTGCATGTTGATCATCAGCACGCCCGCAAGGGCCTTACCGTCTGCCGTCTTGATCAGGTCGACAGCCCGGTGCTCTTCCAGCCGCCCTATGCCACGCGCCCACACCTGCTCGGACAGCCGGTTAATAATTTCAATGCCCGTCAGGTCGCCTTTGTGCACCGTGCGGTCGAAGGTCTGGCCGGCAAACGCTTTCTGGTGTACGGTACCGTCGGGGTTGCGGTCAAAGAAGCAGCCCAGCTCGTTTTCGAGCTCGTGCACGCGCTCCACCCCTGTGGTCACCAGCGTCCAGGCCAGTTCCTGGTTGGACAGCCACTTTCCACCCTCGATGGTATCCATGAAATGACGCTCGACCGAATCGCCCGCCGCCAAGGCAACGTTGTAGCCACCTTGCACCATGCGGGTACAACCGCATTTTCCAAGCAAACCTTTGACGGCCACCGTAATCGATAACGCCGGATTCGCCGTGTGGGCATGCAAGGCTGCAAACAAGCCTGCGCCACCCGAGCCCAGGATCAGGATATCTGTTTGTATGCGTTTGACGGTCATGCAGATTTCACCCCGAGAGAAGCCAGCACCTTCGCCCTGCGGGCTGCGGCATCGTCGCGCACTTCGTTGTACAGGCTGGCGCCATGGCTATCCATAGCGACCAGCAGCGGGCCGAAGTCCTTGATGCGAAATTTCCATAGGGATTCGGGGTTCAGGTCATCGAGGTCGACATCTTCTATCTGTTCGATCCAGGTTGTTTCCAGCGCCGCCGTACCTCCTACAATGGCCAGATAAACGCCACCGAGATCTTTAAACGCGGATAAAGAATCTTCTCGCAGGCCACCCTTGCCAATAATGATGCGTACGCCGTTTTCGGCCATGAGCGGCCGGGTGAAACGTTCCATGCGATCAGATGTGGTGGTGCCGATGCAGATAGACTCGTAACCGCAAGGGTGCGCCGCGTCTATCGGGACTTTTTTCACATTGGGCGCAGTGTGAATTACGGCGTGGCCGCGCAGGTCGAAACGCGTGCGGCGCTGGCGATCGAACATATGGATCTGGGTCGCATCGCGAATACCGTAAAGCGTGGTTTGAAGCGTAACAGTGTCGTTGATCCGAAGCTGGCGTACCTGCGCTTCGGTCACGGGAGTGTTCAGTTCGTAATGAGCCATGATCAATATCCATAAACAATATCAGCGGGCGTAAATGTAGCCGTAGCCCGACGGGCAGAGTGGCACTGCATATTGACGGCTACCGGATTCATCGTGATATGCGTAGCCGCCAGTTCAATGTGCACGGCGAACGACGTTGCATCGCCACCCAAGCCCTGGGGCCCCACACCCAATTTATTGACGGCCGCCGATAGCTCCTGTTCAAGCCTGGCGCCATCCGGGTCGGCGCAATGGCTGCCCAAGGCCCGGGTGGCGGCGCGCTTGGCCAAGGCCACACAGAGGTCGGAACTGCCACCTACGCCGACTCCCACAATGGTTGGCGGACAGGTCTTGCCTCCCGCTGCCAGCACGCAGTCAATAACAAAGGTTTTGATGGCATCGATGCCTTCGGCCGGGATCGCCATTTTCAGGAACGAATTGTTTTCCGAGCCGCTCCCCTTGGGGATCATGGTGATTTTCAGGTAGTCGGGCTCGTCGACGAAATCGATCGTGATGACAGGCACTTCGATTCCGCAAGAATTGTTTTCATTCTTGCGGGTTAGCGGGTGAACAATCGAAGAACGGAACGGGTACTCGGTAGTGGCACGCGCACAGCCTCTACGAATGGCCTGCTTCAAGGCATAGCCGTCAACGTCTACATTATTGCCAATGGCAATCTTGTAAACAGGCACGCCCGTGTCCTGACACAGCAGGTTGTTGGTGCGTTCGGCCACGCTGATATTGGTGATCATGGTGCCAAGAACGCGCTGCGCAACCGGCACGGTTTCAGCGCCCGCCAAGGTGGCGAAACCTTGCTTGATATCGGGCGGCAGCATCTTCAACGCACGAATGTACAGCTCTTTAGACGCCTCTTCGACGGCGTGCAGATCAATTTTCATGTTTATCTCCTTCGCGAGATCCAGATTTATCCAACCAATGCCAGGGCAAACGCCAACCCTACGGCAATACTAAAACCGCCCGCACCGGCAATCCAGTTTTTCCGCAGGCCAGGCCGCGAAGAAAACTCGATCAGCAACAGTCGCAGGCCGCCCATCATATGCAGCGAAAGCAATACCACCAGCCCCCATTCGCTAAACTTGAAGAAGCCGTTGTCGGTGAATTTAAGAAAGCCATCGAGCGCGGCCGGCCCATGTATGGCCAGGCTTAGCGCCCAAAAATGCAGCGGCAGAAATAGCCCAAGAACCAAGCCCGAAAGCCGGTGAAGCAAAAATGCCCAATAGGCAGGATGGTTGCGCGCGCGGTAATCATTGGTACGTTTCATGCTGCCACCAGCGCGTATATGGCCCGCAAGCCCATGAACAGAATGGCGGCGCCAAATACATTGGCTGCCAAGTATGCGGCTCGTTGATTCCAATGCCACCACTCTTCGGCGATCTTGGCCAGCCCAATAGGTACATGCACGGCACAGGCGACGACAAAGACGCCATAAAACAGACCGACCCATGCATTGCCATGCGTGCGCCCGAGGATTTCCGCTGCCGTCAGGCCGCCGCGCACGGCATAGATCATGACGGCAATATGCACCAGCACGCAAATGGCCAACACCATTGCGCTGATACGCTGCCAATACCAACGTTTGGCTTGTTGTGAAACCAGGCTGCTCATAGATCGCCTCCTATCGCCGCCCGGGCAGTGGTCCGCTTCAAGCCGGCGATGCTGAAGGTGGGCGAGATCCCCTTGGGGCAACGCTCGGTGCACGACCCCTGGGTGTGGCAGGAGTGGCAACCCGCGTCGCCCGCCACCGCTTCCAGACGCTCGTGTTGCTGGGTATCGCGCACATCGTTGACCAGCGTCCAGGCCCGATTGAGCGCTGCGGGGCCTAAAAAGTCGGGCCGCCAGGTTACGACATCGCAGGATGCATAACAAATGCCACAGCCGATGCATTCCATGCCCGCGTCGGCTGCAAGCCGCTCTTTGGACGCGGGGTTAACGACCGCGAAGTCATCGTGCCGGGTTTTGTCGCCCTTGAACTGACCTTTGGCACGCGCCCACTTGTCGAAAAATTCGCTCATGTCAGCGGCGAGATCTTTGATAATAGGCAGGTTGGCCAGCGGCGCGACTTCGAGTTGATCGTCCTTGATGACTTTGGAGACGTGGGTTCGACAGGTCCACCGCGCAACGCCATTGACCGTCATGGCGCAGGATCCGCACATGCCGACGCGACAGGCGTAACGGTAGCTAAGCGTGTGGTCCAGATGGCGCTGGACGTAGGTGACCACGTCGAGAACGGTTTGGCTTTCGCGGCGAGGCACGTCGTAGCTTGTAAAGCTGCCCTGCTCTTTGCCGCGCCAAACCTTCACTTTAAGGTTTCCAGTCGTCATAGGGTTCCCGATTCTTTCTTGGTGCATGATCAAGACCGCAATTGTGTCTTGTCGAATGCGTGGTATGTAAGTGTAAAAATACCTCGTAGACCTATATTATTAGCCTTGCCATCCAAAAGAGAAAGCTAATATTTGTTTGCTTGAGATAAATTATTTCTTTAGTATTTGTGGCGGTGCTGTAGCGGCAGCCTGTAGCGGCAGCCTGTAGCGGCAGCCTGTAGCGCCACCCTGTAGCGCCACCCCTTGTGGGTGGCATGGTGTTCTATAAATGGTGTTCTATAAATGGTGTTCTATAAATACCATCTTGGTTATCAACGATTTTGGCAGCCACGAGGGCTGCCGCTACATTACCGGTCAGCACCTTTCAAATTTGCCGATCAACGCCTTTCAAATTTACAGATCAGCGCCCTTCAAATACTGGCTTTCTCTTTTCTATAAACGCCTTCATCCCTTCTTTTTGGTCGCGCGAGGCGAATAATAATTCGAATGCCTTGCGCTCGAGCATGAGGCCGGTTTCCAGAGAAACGTCGGCGCCGGCCAGGACGACTTCCTTGGTTTGCATAATGGCCAGTGGCGGCATGGCGGCGATTCGTGCTGCCATTTTCATGGCGGCATCGAGCACCTCATTGTCGGGTACGACCGAACTGACGAAGCCCATGTCAAGCGCCTCTTTGGCGCTGACCAGTTCGCCGGTGAGGAGCATTTTCATGGCGTGGTATTTTCCTATTGCGCGCACCAATCGCTGCGTGCCACCGCCGCCGGCCATGACCCCCACACAGACCTCGGGCTGTCCGAATTTCGCGTTCTCACCGGCGATGATAATGTCGGCGTGCAGGGCTAATTCGCATCCTCCGCCGAGCGCCGGGCCGTTGACCGCAGCGATAACCGGCTTTGGACAGCCGGCTATCACCTTCCAGAAGTACAGAATGCGCCGCTGCATCATGTTGATTGGATCTGCATCGGCAATTTCCTTCAGGTCGGCCCCCGCGGCAAAGACGTTGGAATTGCCTGTCAAGACAATGCAACGTACTGTTGGGTCATCCCCGAGTTGCTGAAAATACTCGGCCAGCTGACTTCTAAGGTCGGTATTCAGTGCATTTTTGGCCTCGGGCCGATTCAGCCGCACAAGCGCGATATGCTCGAGCGGCCTTTCCAGCAGTACGGTTTGCGTCATAGGGCTTTCTCCGAAGAAAAATAAAGCACTTACTTCATTATTTTATCGATGATGTTCAGCGATTTACCCAAATGCAGATAGGTTTCATACTGATCTTTGGCAAATTTGGCTGTTTCTTTCGGGCCCTGTATGTAGGGAATTGACCCGACTTTTTCGGTCGCATTGTTCCAGCCCGGATTTTTTTTCAGGCTCAGCAGCGCGTGGACCAGCTTATCGACGATAGGCTTGGGCGTTCCGCGCGGCGCATAGATGCCGCTCCAGCCAATCACCTGACCCATCTTTGGTATGCCCAGTTCAGCGGCCGTCGGGACATCGGGCAAATCTTTGTAGCGCGTTGGCGTGGTCACGAACAACACACGCAGCTTGCCCGCATGCACCATGCCCAACATGGTGCCAATACTGGCGCAAGAGAAATCCACATGCCCGCCAAGCAAGGCGGTCGTTGCGTCGCCTGATCCCTTGTAGGGAATCTGCTGAGGTACTTTATCGCCCAGTTTCAGCAAATTGAACAACAAGCGCGGACCCATGTCGTTGGTCGTGGCTACGCCAGCGCTGGCGTAATTCAGCTTGCCCGCATTGGTTTTCAGCGCCTTGACCAGATCGGCATACGTTTTATAGGGTGAATCGGCACGCACTGCGCAACCATATGGGTTGAGTTCAAGCAGACCAATAAAGGTAAAGTCATCCCATTTGTACTTCGCAATGCTCGGCGCCAATGCCGGCAAAATGGCTTGTGAGCCAGGACGAGCAAGCAAAATCGTATAGCCATCGGGCGCGGCCTGACGCACCAGATCGGAGCCGATAATGCCACTGGCCCCGGGCCGATTGACAACGACGATGGTTTGCCCCAAGGCTTTGTAGGCGTATGCGGCAAACGCCCGCGCGGCCAGGTCGGAGTCGCCCCCTGCGCTGTACGGTGCAACGAGTGTCACGGGATGATCGGGATATGAGCCCGATTGCGCAAGCGCAGCTCCCGTCATCCCCATGGTTGAAGCAGTCAAACTAACGGCGAGTACCGTTTTTAATATGCAATGCATTTTGTCACCTCCTGTAGAACCGGCGTGGGTTCTTGCTTACAAACCTATTTATATATTCACGCTCGAGCCCCGTTCACACTACAGCGGAATGGCGCTGTCCCATTAAAACCATGACGCAATCAACCGCCACGGCCCCTTTCTCACCCATCAAGACTGGATTAAGATCCAGCTCCAGCAAACGTTCTTTCATCGCCTCGGCAAGGTGCGAGACGCTGGACAACAACACGGCTAAAACCTGTTTATCGACAGGCGGCCTGCCACGTACACCATCAAAAACGGCGCGCATACGCAATTCATCGAGCATGCGGCGGGCCTCGTCGACGCCAAACGGCGCTTGCCGCCACACCACATCGCGCAAGACCTCAACCAGAATTCCACCTATGCCCAGCATCACCATCATGCCGAAGGTTGGATCACGCTTGACACCGATGACCAATTCGATATCGCCGCTGGCCATCGGCTGCACCGTCACGCCCGCCAACATTGCCTGCGGATCGTATTTGCGCGCGCTCTGGATAATGTCCCGATAAGCCTGGCGCACCGCCGCTTCGCCGCTGAGATTGAGCCGCACGCCACCGGCCTCGGTCTTGTGGGTGATCGCGGGCGATTCAATTTTCAGGGCCACAGGGCCGCCCAAGCGCTGCCACGCGGACACGGCGGCGTCTTCCGATTCGGCCAGTTCAATATCGGCCATTGGCACGCCGGCCGCTACCAGCCATTGCACCGCTTGCATGGTGGGCACGACTCCCGCCTGCGGCAGACCGTTTATGTGTAGCGTTGGCCTTTTGGCCTTGGGCAAAGGCTGGTCTTTTGCCGCCAGCCAGGCGCGTCGCGCCGCCGCATGACGCACCAGCGCGGCGACGGCATCGACGGCGGGCTCGGCACCACGCAGCACCGCTATGCCAGCGCGATGCAAGCCCTGAACCGCCTCCTCGGGTGCGGCAACCCAGCAAACAACAAACGGCTTGGCACTGCGTTTTTTCAGATCGGAAAACAGCTCAATCAGCAAATCCACATGTGCCGCCATCAGTTGCAGCCAGACGATGCCGATATCGATTTCCGGGTCGGCAAGCAGCGTCAACACTGAATCGCGCAAAATCGCCGGCTCGGCGACAAACTGCCCGGTCACATCCACCGGGTTGGCGCTGGCGCCGAATCCAGGCACGATATGGGAAAGCTTTGCTTCGGTTTGGGCGGTCAGGCGCGGCACAACCAGACCGACCTCCTCGGCGCGGTCTGCCATCATCACACCCGCGCCGCCAGACTGGGTCACGAGCCCAAGGCGGTCGCCGGCGGGCGGCCTGGTGTAGACAAAGGCTTCGATAATATCCAGCATCTGCTCTTCGTTGTGTGCGCGCACAATGCCGTACTGGCGGGCCACCGAATCAAACAAATCGTCTTCCACCGCCAGCGAACCGGTGTGCGAGGCGGCGGCCCGCACGCCGGCTCCCAGCCGACCCACCTTGGTTAACACCAGCGGCTTGTCGATAAGCAGGCAATGTTGGGCAAGCGCCACAAGCCCCGGGCCGTCCTTGACGCCTTCCAGATAGCCCGCAGCCACCTCGATGCGTGGGTCATCCACAACCCTGGACATGATGTCGGCGAAACCCGCGTCCACCTCGTTGCCGGTGTTCACGAAATACCCCAGACCCAAGCCACGCTGGCGCGCCAGGGCCGCAATGGCCGTGCCGAATGCGCCCGACTGGGTCACAAAACCGACGGGGCCAGGCGCTGTATTGCCATCGGCATACTGACTGAACGTGGCGTACACCTTGTCGAACGCATTGATCAGGCCCAGACAATTAGGCCCGCAAATCAATACCCCGCTGGCACGCGCTGTCGCCAGCAACGCCGCTTCACGCTCCTTGCCTTCCACCCCCATTTCACCAAAACCGGAGCTGAACACCACGGCGGCACGCACGCCCTTTCGGCCCAGCGCCTCAATGGCGGCACAGACCTCCTTGGCCGGCACCGCAATAACGGCCAGATCGGGAACCGTAGGCAAGGCCTCTACATTGGGGTAGCAGGTCAAATTGGCGATCTGCGAATACTTGGGATTGACAGGGTAGATGGTTCCGGCGTAGCCCTTCTCAAGCAGGAATTTGAGTGGACGGCCATTGACTTTCGATAGCTGCGCAGACGCGCCCAGAATGGCGACCGAACGCGGTGCAAGCATTGCATCAAGCGCCTGATCATGCGAGGTTGAGACTGAAACCGTGTTCATGCCTGTCATACCTGCCCATTTTGTCCAGCTAATTAAATGCCGAGATACCCGTTTGCGCCCGACCCAGGACCAAGGCATGAATATCATGCGTGCCCTCAAGCGTATTGACCGTTTCCAGATTCATCAGGTGCCGTATAACATGATATTCATCCGCAATGCCATTGCCCCCGTGCATATCGCGCGCCATGCGTGCAATCTCCAGAGCCTTGCCCGCGCAATTGCGTTTAAGCAATGAAAGCATTTCCGGTGTAGCCATGCCCGCATCGCGCAGGCGGCTGACACGCAGCGTTGCCAGCAAACCCAGCGTAATTTCGGTTTGCATGTCGGCCAATTTTTTTTGCACCAACTGATTCGCGGCCAAGGGGCGGCCGAACTGCTTGCGATCCATGGTGTACCGGCGCGACGCCTGCCAGCAGAACTCGGCTGCGCCCATGGCGCCCCAGCAGATGCCAAAGCGCGCATTGTTCAGGCATGAAAACGGCGCTTTCAGCCCAGCGGCTTCGGGCAGCATTTGCTCTTCGGGAACAAAGACCTCATCCATGAAGATTTGCCCGGTGGGCGATGCGCGCACCGAAAACTTGCCTTCGATCTTGCTTGTCTCCAGCCCCTTCATGCCCCGTTCGAGAATAAAGCCGCGAACCACATTGGCGTCATCCTTGGCCCACACCACCATGATATCGGCAATAGGCGCGTGGCTAATCCAGGTTTTGACGCCACTTAAGCGATAGCCACCGTCGACTTTGCGCGCACGGCTTTTCATGCCGCCCGGATCCGAACCATGATCCGGTTCGGTCAGGCCAAAGCAGCCGAGCAGCTCGGCCGTCGCCATGCGCGGCAAATAGCGTACACGTTGCTCCTGGCTGCCGAACAGGTAGATGGGTGTCATGGACAAGGTCGTTTGCACACCCAGGGCAGAACGAAAGCTCGTGTCGACACGTTCAAATTCACGTGAAATCAAACCATAGGACACATAACCGATGCCCGCGCAGCCGAAACCTTCAATGGTTGCGCCCAGAAAGCCAAGCTCACCCATTTCGCGCATGACGCTCACGTCAAAACTTTCCGTGCGATTGGCCTGGATAATTCGCGGCGCGAGTTTTTCTTGCGCGTACTGGCGCGCGCTATCGCGCACCATGCGCTCTTCGTCAGTCAGCAGATCGTCCAGACGCAGGGCATCTTGCCAGTCAAACTGACCACCCATCATGCCTGCCTTGCGCAATTGCTCGGCAGAGGGCGTGCTGTATTGCTCTTGGGCTTGCTCTTGGGCGGGCGCGATCATAGGCGTTCGATTACCACGGCAATACCCTGGCCCATGCCAATACACATAGTAGCCAGTGCGTAGCGCCCGCCGCTTTTTTGCAACTGGCGCGCGGCCGTCAGCAGAATGCGCGGGCCCGATGCTCCCAGCGGATGCCCGATCGCAATAGCGCCGCCATTGCGATTGATCCGCGCATCATCAAGCTTTAATCCCAGCCCTTTGATACACGCCAGCGCCTGCGCCGAAAACGCCTCGTTGATTTCAATCACATCCATATCGCTTAATGCGAGGCCCGCGCGCGCCAATGCCTTCTGCGAGGCCGGCACCGGGCCTATGCCCATCAGGCGTGGCGCCACCCCGACCACGGCAGACGCGAGGATGCGCGCCATGGGTTTGATGCCGGCGCGTTCGCCCGCCGCGGCGCTTCCAATCAACATCGCCACGGCGCCATCGTTGATGCTGGACGAACTGGCCGCCGTGGTGACGCCACCCGCATTCAGGGTGCGCAGGCCGGACAGGGAGGCCAGCGTGGTTTGCGCCCGGGGCTGCTCGTCTTTGTCGATATCGAGAGTCTCGCCTTTTTTCTTGCCCGGCACGGTAACCGCGCAGATCTCGCCATCAAAAAACCCCGCCGCCAGCGCGCTGGCGTATTTTTCTTGCGAGGCTGCGGCAAAGACATCAACCTGCTCGCGGGTGAGCGCATACTCGACCGCCAGATTATCTGCCGTCTGCGGCATGGAATCATTGCCAAAGGTCTTTTCAATTTTCGGATTCGGAAAGCGCGCACCTACGGCGGAATCGAAAACCCGTAACTCGCGGCTGAACGCAGCCTCGGCCTTGGCCATGACAAAAGGCCCGCGACTCATGCTTTCCACGCCACCGGCCAAAATCATTTCGCCTTCGCCCGCGGTGATCATGTGCGCGGCGCTGGCAATGGCGCCAAGGCCACTGCCGCAATTGCGATTGATTACCGTGCCGCCCAACTCGATCGGCAGGCCCGCCAACAGGCTCGCCTGGCGCGCCACAGTGCGGCTGTCTTCGCCCGCCTGATTGGCGCAGCCGATGACAACGTCTTCCAGTGTCGCCGGATCGATACCTGTGGACTCCATCACGCTTTTGAGCGCTATGGCCAGAAGATCGTCTGGCCGAATATGTGCCAGACTACCGCCGCGTTTACCGAATGCGGTTCGGATACCGCTGTATAAATAGGCATTGAGCATAATGGTTTCCGTTAAATCCTATTCGCCTTCGTGCAGGCTGATACCCAGGGCGACACGCCGCGCGAGCCAGAGGTTGACGCGATAACGCGGGTCGCCATAACTGTTGTAGAGGTTGTTCAGAACCTTACCGATGCGGCCAATGCCCAGGCTGTCGCCAAAGGCCAGCGGGCCCTGCGGATACGACAGGGCCAGCTTGACCGCCTTGTCGATATCGGCCGGCCGCGCCGTGCGCGACTGCGCCAGTGCGGTGGCGACATTCACGATCATTACGATGATCCGCTGTGAAATAAACCCGGGGCTATCGCGGATGACTGTCACGGGAACGCCATCGCGAGCGAATAGGGCATGTGCTGCATCGCGCCATTGCGAACCGGTTACACAGGTGCTCATCAGGGTGCGCCGCTTGCCCAGGCCAAACAGGGTATCGACCGCCACCGTGCGAACCGGGTCGAGGCCCTGGCGGGCCGCACAACGCGAGGCATCTTCGCCTAGCGGCGTGACGATGCACAAGGCCCCCGCCGAAGGTTTGTCCGTTACTTCCATCGCGGCCCCGAGGCCACCCAGCAAGGAAACCACCACATCGGCTTCGCCGGGCTCATCACGGCTAACCCAGACCGGCGGCATGGCGGCCGTCGGGCCAGGTGGGGCGCCTTCGGGCTCGTTTACAGGCAGGCCATCTTTGTACGCATAGAAGCCGGCATTGGTTTTTCGGCCAAGCAAGCCCGCGTTAACCCGGCTTTCCATCAGCACAGACGGGCGATAGCGCGGCTCGTGATAAAACTGGGTGTAAATCGCCTCGCTCGCAGGATGGTTGACATCCAGACCAACCAAATCCAGCAGCTCGAACGGGCCCATGCGAAACCCCGCCACGTCGCGCATCACGCGATCAACGTCGGCGCAGGAGCAGACCCCTTCTGAAACCAGATGCATGGCTTCAAGCGTATAGCCGCGCCCGATCTGATTAACCAGAAAGCCGGGAGTGTCCTTGACCCGAACCACTTCTTTGCCTATCTTGGCGCCGATTTCGGCCAGCTTGTCGACCACGGCGGCCTCTGTGCGCAAGCCATCGATCACCTCGACGAGGCGCATGAGTGGAACCGGATTGAAGAAGTGAAGCCCTGCCACTCTTTGTGGCCTGCGGCAACGCGAGGCCAGCGTGGTGATCGACAAAGAGGAGGTATTCGAAGCAATGATGCAATCGTCGCCAACCAGATCTTCAATTTTTTCCAGGAGCGATTGCTTGGCTTGCAGATTTTCGACAATCGCTTCGATCACCAGACCCACCTCGCTGATCGCCGCCAGAGAATCGGCGACGGCGATGCGGCCTACAGCCGCCTGGGCCGCGCCCGCATCGAGTTTGCCTTTTTGCACTAAACGGGCAAGTTGTGCGGCGACCTTGTCCCTGGCGGCCGCGGCGACCCCGGGCTGGCTATCGCAAAGGAGAATGTCAAACCCTGCAAGGGCAAATACCTGAGCTATTCCCTGACCCATGGCGCCTGCGCCAACAATGGACACTGAGGTAGCAACGGCGGCAGCTGTGGACATGACCATCCTGAATCGTTCTGAGTGATTCCATGATAGAAGCAGCCGAAATATTTATCTAATTTAGATTCATGATGTCCATTATTGATGCTGTCAATGATGGCGGGCGGGCGCCGATGTTGCTGCGTTGCTGCGTTGCTGCGTTGCTGCGTTGCTGCGTTGCTGCGTTGCTGCGTTGCTGCGTTTAGCCACGGCGCTATAACCTCTGGCACAATTCGTAGAAGGCCTCACGCAACCATCGATGGCCCGGATCATTTTCCATCGACTCATGCCAAATGCTATAGATAGGAAATGGCTGAAGCATGATCGGCGTTTTCAAGACCCTGACACGAAAAGAGTCCGCATACACATGGGCCATGCGCTTGGGCAAGGTGCAGATCAGATCAGTCTTTTGCACGATGAGCGGCATAGACAGAAAATGAGGCACTCGCATCGCGATATTCCGCTTCATGCCTTCTTTTTTCAAGGCCATGTCTATCCAGGCATTTCTTTGCGTCATGACAACGTGCGGGAGCGTCAGATAATCGCTCAGGCTCAGATGCTCGCCCACGCTGGGATTATCCCGCCTGACCAGGGAGACGAGCGAGTCGTTCATCAAATGTTGGCTGGTGAATTTGACATCCGGAATCTTGAAGTAATCCAGTGCAAAATCGACACGGCCTTCCTTCATCTCATCCCTGATCTGATTGCCGTGCTCAGCGCGAATATCAATCCGGATGTATGGAGCAACCTTCATGAGCCAATCGGTAAGGCGCGGCAAAATGACCGCCTCGCCATAATCCCCAACCCCAATGACAAAAGTACGCGACGACGTACCGTAGTCGAACGGCGTATTTTCCCGAAGACTGTTCTGGATCAGATCAAGCGCCTGCTGTATCGGCGCCATCAACTGCTTGGCGCGAGGCGTGGGACTCATGCCCTGGCTGGATCGCTGAAACAGAGGGTCATCGAGCGCAATACGCAAGCGCGACAACGCATTGCTTACCGCCGACTGGCTCAGGCAAAGCTTGACCGACGCCCGCGTCAGATTCCTCTCGCGAAACAGCGCATCGAAAACCTTGAGCAAATTCAGGTCAAGATTATTAATATTCACACGTAGTGGCACCCCTTGTGGGTGCCATCCCTCGTTGTAAAGGCACCCCTTGTTGTAGCGGCACCCCTCGTTGTAGTGGCACCCCTCGTTGTAGCGGCACCCCTTGTTGTAGCGGCACCCCTTGTGGGTGCCATATTAGCCAAACGGGGATGGCCGTTACAAGACATGGCAGCCACAAGGGCTGCCGCTACATGATGCAACGGCCGCTACATGATGCAACGGCCGCTACATGATGCAACGGCCGCTACATGATGCAACGGCCGCTACGTGAGATTAACTACCAGGCAGGTTTTGCACATTGGGGAAGAACAATTCTTTCCACGATGCCGGCTTGGCCTTGATGAAGCCGATGTGGTTCATGAAGTTGACGTATTTCATGATGTTTTGGGGCGTGGTCGTGAATTTAACGTTGGGATCATTCAGGATTTTCATAAAGAAGGATACTGGCTCCTTCGATTTGGTGACCCGAACATACAGCTCGGCAGCGGCCTTTTTGTCGTTATTAATGAAATCTATCGCCTTGTCGAACGCTTTGACGAATGCCGCGTAAGTTTTGGGATTGGCTTTGACAAATTTTTGCGTAGCCCAAACGACGTTAAAGGTATGCGGGCCGCCGAGGACGTCAAACGAATTCAAAACGGTATGAATACCCGGCTTGCTAAGCTCGATGTACTGATAGGGCGGCGAGGTGAAATGGCTATCGATTTCACTGCTGCCCGATAGCAAGGCGGCCATTCCGTCGGGATGCGATTGCGTTACCGTTAAAGCATCCAGCTTGTTTTGCTGACCAGGGCCAAACGCTTTCTCAGCGGCCATTTGCAAGGTAATGGCCTGAATCGAAACCTTCACGGCCGGCAGCGCAATGCGATCTTTGGAAGTGAAGTCTTTAATCGTTTTCACCGCCGGATTGCGGGTGTTCAGCAACAGAGGCATGGAGTTCATCGCCGTCACGCCTTTTACGACCACATTATCTCTGGTCTTGGACCAAAGGGTAACAAAAGGCCCCACACCGCCCGACGCGAACTGCAAATCGCCCGACAATATGGCGTCGTTCATCACGTTTCCGCCGGCAAATTTAGACCAATTCACCTTGATGTCGCCCAGGCCTGCCGCCTTGGCCTCGATCTTGAGCAGGCCCTTATCCTGCATAACCATTAACGGCAAATAGCTGATTCCGTACTGCTGCGCAATGTTGACGGTTTTGATTTCCGCCAATGCGCCCGTGCTCGTCCCAAGCAAGACGGCCGTGCCGACCAAAAGCGGCAATCCAAATTTTTTGAGTCTCATTTTGTCTCCTTTACTTCGTTAGATAACGCGTATGGCGTCCTGTTGATGGCCCTGCCAGAACCTGTGCATTCTCCTTGCTGGCTAAAAGTACCACTTTAACGCCAACTTAGGCATAATAAGAAGCAAATTCATCAATGTCAACTATATGACCTGCATCAGTAAGCCACCTGTTTGCCACTATAATCCGAAGAGATTCGCGCTACGGCTTAAATTGCAGGCTCCCTTAATTAATAACATTTTTCTAAATCATGCATGAATACATTGGTTCGCCCAGCGTCGGCCTGACCTTATATAAATTGGTTAAGCGCCAGATGCTGGCGGGGCTCTCGGAAGGCGAATGGAAGCCCGGTGAAGCCATACCTGCCGAAAAGCAGCTTAGCCTGCGCTTTAGCGTATCGATCGGCACCTTGCGCAAGGCCATAGACGAGCTGGTCGCCGAAAATATCCTGATCCGTCACCAGGGCCGCGGCACGTTTGTTGCCATGCACAGCCGCGACCAGCACCTGTTCAATTTCTTCAACGTGGTGCGGCACGACGGCCAGAGAACAGCCCCAAAATTAAGCCTGCTGCGGTTTGCCAAAGCCAAAGCCCCTAAAGAGGTCGGCGAGCGACTGGGCATTGCCCGAAGCGCCAAAACGTTTCAGTTCACCAATGTGCTGGCGCTGAACAATAAGCCGGTGCAAGTCGACGAAATTGTTTTGCCCGAGGCGCTGTTCGCGGGCTTGAGCGAAGCGGAATTGCGCAATCGCCCCAGCACTCTGTACAGCCTGTACCAAGTAGCATATGGCTTGAACGTTATCCGTATCGAAGAACGCGTGCGCGCAACTCTGGCCAGCGATACCCATGCCAAGTTGCTAAACATAGAACCCGGCCATGCTTTATTGCAAGTGCACCGGACTGCATTTTCGTATAACAACCAGCCGGTCGAATACCGCGTGTCGCACATCAATACCGACCACTACGAATACTTTCCCAAGATGGCTCAGTAAGCTTGCGCCACAGCTGAAAAATAAGACTTTATTTCATGAGTAAAGCCTAGCCGGGAATGATTTTTCCGTTCGAGCAGGCCAACACGCCGGCATATTTGCACTTCGGGCAATTCAAGAACCCGCAAGCGGCTATCGTTGGCCCAATCCACATTGGCCAGGCGAGGAACAATCGAACCGCCGAAACCCTGCTTTACCAATTCAATAATCGTTTCAATTGAGTTGAGCTCCATTTCCTCGATAGGCGTTGTCGTGAACGAGTCCAATACATTCTGAACCAATTGGCCCGTCCAGGTGCGGCGGTCAAAGCGCAAGAAAGGCAGTTTGGCCAGCACCTCGTCGGGCGTGAGAGTCATATCGATCGGCATCGCCGCCTGACTAGGCACAATCAAGACCATGGGCTCGGTGTATAACGGCGTCCAGACCAGCTCCGAACTCAACAACACGGGGGACTGCGTCACCACCGCCGCGTCGAGCTCGCCCTTTTGCACCTTGTGCGCAAACTCGTTGGACAAACCCGCGTACAGCTTGACATTAAGACGCGGATGCTTTTTCTTGATAGCCCGCAACGCATCCGAAAACGCCCCCATCAGCGCAGAAACCAAAGCGCCCATCATCACCGAGCCTGACAACTCGCCGCTTACATTGCTGTCGACCAAACCGTCATAAGCCCTCACAACCGCTTCGATTCCGGCGATTTTGGCCTGGCCCTGGGGACTAAGCGCAACCGAACGCCCGGTTCGCACAAATAGCTCGCAGTTCAATTCGCGTTCCAGCGCCTTGATCTGCAAGCCGACCGCCGCCGCGCTCAAGCCTATTTCCGTACCCGCCGCCGCAAAGGTCCCGTAACGCACCACGGCCAAAAAGGTTCTAAGATTTCGAATCGATGACATAGGTTCCAACTTGGGTGGCGCCGAACAAGCAACATAGGGAAAATACCCATACTGCGCGCAATCACGCATTGCATGACACCCGGCATACAGTAAGAATACGCCAGATATCCGCCGCCAATCAGCGGCGGGACACAACCATAACAAGAAATTCGTTAACGTTAAACCAAGGGAATAATCATGAAGCACCTACTCGCCGCAACCCTGCTGGCCGCGCCAGCGCTGGCCCTGGCCCAAAACCCGGCCCCCACCGACACCTTAAGCCATGTAATGGAAAGCCACACCTTGCGCGTTTGCAGCCCAGGCGACTACAAGCCCTTCAGTTTCCAAAAGACAGACGGAAACTTCGAAGGCCTGGATGTGGACCTCATGGCCTCACTGGCCAGCGCTCTGGGTGCCAAAACCCAATTCGTGAAAACCACCTGGGCCAAGTTGATGAACGACTTCACCTCGGGCAATTGCGATATCGGCGCGGGCGGCATCTCGGTGTCGCTCGAACGCCAGAAAAGAGCCTATTTCAGCTCCCCCTACATGATCAACGGCAAAACGCCCATTACGCTATGCACCAACGTTAAAAAATACCAGACCATCGCCGACATCAACAAACCCGATGTGCGCGTCATCGTGAATCCGGGCGGCAGCAACGAGAAATTCGCCAAAACCTATTTGACGAAAGCCCATATCATCACCCACGACAACAATATCGGCATCTTCAAGGAACTAGTCGAAGGCCATGCCGACGTCTTCGTGACCGAAGCGGCCGAAGCCAAAGTGCAAAGCAAGCTCAACCCCACGCTCTGCCCCGTCAACCCCAACAAGCCATTGCAATATGCCGAAATGGGCTACCTGCTGCCCAGCGGCGACATGCGCTTCAAACTGTTCGTAGACCAGTGGCTGCACCTGGCCAAAGCCAGCGGCGAATACGCCAAGCTGGCCGACAAGTGGGTGCCGCAGTAAGGGCTGGTGTGTAATGTTTTATAGGGACGAGCCCAGCGTAGACGCTGCCAGACGGAATGCGCCATCCACCGCCTGCACGAACGTGCGCTCTTCCCGCAAAACGAATCGTTTGGTTTGAGCCATCTTGAAATTTTCCTGCGCCTGCGGATCAGACCTGATCCGCGCCCGGTAGGCCTCGTAAGCGGCCAGACTATCGAACTTTACGGTCGCGCGGCCCATCTGCTGAAATTGTGCATTTCACCGTACGTCCGTGGCAGTCATGGCAGTAGACTGCATTTGACGTTTAACGTTAAGCGTCATACTATTTATACATGATCAAAAGCTTTCGATGCCTCGATACCAAGGCCCTTTACGAAGGACGCCACACCACTCGGTTTGCAAATTTCAAGGCGGTCGCCGAACGTAAGCTACAAATGCTGGACGGTGCGAACACGCTCGATTTCTTGCGCTCACCACCCGGCAATCGGCTGGAAGCGCTCAAGGGAAATCGGGTCGGACAGCACAGTATCCGCATCAACAATCAATGGCGCATCTGCTTCGTCTGGACCGAGGAAGGGCCAGAGAAAGTTGAGATCGTCGATTACCACTGAAATGGAGTCCATTATGCCCAAAAATGGCATGCGCCCGATTCATCCAGGCGAAATCCTGCGAGAGGAATATCTCGCCCCGCTAGGCATGAGCGTCAACGCTCTATCCACTATGCTGCATGTGCCCGCCACTCGCATGAACGAGATTATTCGTGAGCGCCGAGGCATCACTCCCGATACCGCACTACGGTTGGCCACTTTTTTTGGCGGTGATGCAGCATCGTGGCTAAATCTACAGCAAGCCTACGACCTCAAGGTAACGGAGGCGAAAGTCGCCAAATTGATTGCTGAAGAAGTTCAGCCACTTGAGCATGTGTAAGCCCGACTCCACGAAGGTCGCGCTGATGCGTGGCTTGAGTGATATATTGGCGCTGATGAAAGGGTCCGATAGCCGGCAGATTATCCACAGCCATTCTCTTTTTTACATGGCCAGCTTGGCGCTAACGAGTCGGTTCATGCTCACGCCTTTTTCCGCCGCTTCAATGACCAATTTCTGATGAACATTAAAATTTCTGTCGCTGCAACTGCTGCGGCAGGCCAGTTCCGGTTTCAATCCACGCACCCGTGAAGGGTGCGATATGTTCACCTCTGCGGCTTGCTGGCTTGAGAGAGGTTTCAATCCACGCACCCGTGAAGGGTGCGATGCTTTACCAAGACCGGAGCGCAGACTCTTAGCCTGTTTCAATCCACGCACCCGTGAAGGGTGCGATCTGGCTTTCACGAGCGCGATGTTCAGGCCCAGCAAGTTTCAATCCACGCACCCGTGAAGGGTGCGATGTGGCGCATTCACCAGGGGTATACGTTTTGCTAGGTTTCAATCCACGCACCCGTGAAGGGTGCGATTCGAGACGCAATAGCACTTTTCAAGGCCGTGAGCCGTTTCAATCCACGCACCCGTGAAGGGTGCGATGAAGTTTTGCGTAACCTGCGTGAGCGCATTCATGTTTCAATCCACGCACCCGTGAAGGGTGCGATGCCACCGCCGCGACTGGTGTAACCGGGTTGCCGTGTTTCAATCCACGCACCCGTGAAGGGTGCGATTTGCCACTACCTGCAACTAGGTGACACACTATGCGTTTCAATCCACGCACCCGTGAAGGGTGCGGTCGTTGTCAAGCTAGTTGTCGCCTGAGTGATTGGATTTAAGCGGCCTTTTTCTCCTCGCTACAAGGCTTGTCTTGAACCTGTTTTTCTATGACCTGTTGATCTGGATTCA
>SCRC01000096.1 GCA_004297945.1 Candidimonas sp.
CGGCATGGGTATGTTTTTGTAGCGGCGCCCCTTGTGGGTGCCATTGATGCAATAACCTGCACCCTGTTTATTGAAAATGGCAGCCACAAGGCTGCCATTACATGACCTGCGGCGAGCTATTTTCAACTAGCCCAGATTCACACCTTCGTGCAGCGCGACCAAGCCGGCGCTCAGGTTGAAAAAACGCACGCGCGACAGGCCAGCGGCTTCAAGCATGCCGGCCAGAGTGGCCTGATCGGGATGCATGCGGATCGATTCAGCCAAATACCGGTAGCTGGCTTCGTCGCCCGCCACCTTCTTGCCCAGCCAGGGCAATATATGAAACGAATACCAGTCGTAGGCCGGAGCCAGCCGCTTGGCAATCCGAGAAAACTCCAGCACCAATAGTTTGCCGCCCGGCCGCAGCACCCGCCGCATCTCAGCCAAGGCAAGTTCCTTGTGCGTCATATTGCGCAGGCCAAAGGCCACGCTGACCCGATCGAAATACCCATCGGGAAAAGGCAGTGCCTCGGCATCGCAAACCATCGTCGGCGTGAGCAACCCCTTGTCGATCAGGCGATCACGCCCAACACGCAACATGGAATCATTGATGTCGGTGAGCCAAACCTCGCCCGAGGGCCCCGCCCGCTTCGCAAAGGCACGGGCCAGGTCACCGGTGCCGCCGGCGATGTCCAGCACTTTCATGCCAGGACGCACATCGGCCCGGCCAATCGTGAAGGCTTTCCAGACACGATGCATGCCCGCCGACATCAGGTCGTTCATGATGTCGTAGCGGCTGGCCACCGAATGGAACACTTCGGCGACCTTGGCGGCCTTTTCAGCCTCATTGACAGTCTTGTAACCGAAATGAGTGGTGGAGTCGGAAGCCGCGCCAGACGCGTTGGGAGAAGAATTTTGCATGATGACCATCGTACTTCATTCGCAATGAGGCGATTTTCACAAACCTGAAACATTAACGCCATATTATCGTGTTTCAACCCTATCGATTACTTTTTTATATACTATCGAGCGCCATGAGCACAACCATACTTGTTGTTGAAGACGAGCCCGCCATACAAGAGTTGATTTCCGTCAACCTGAGCTTTGCAGGGCACAAGGTGCTGCGTGCTTTTGATGCCGAACAGGCGCAAACATTGATCCGCGCCGAATTGCCCGACCTGATCCTGCTGGACTGGATGCTGCCTGGCGCTTCGGGCATTACACTGGCCAAAAAGCTGCGCGCGGACGAACGCACCCGCCAGGTGCCCATCATCATGCTTACCGCCAAAGGCGCCGAACACGACAAAATAGACGGCCTGGAAGCAGGCGCCGACGACTACATCACCAAGCCATTTTCACCCAAAGAACTGATCGCCCGCATCAAGGCCGTGTTGCGGCGCCGCGCGCCGCAGCTTACCGATGACATCATAAAAATCGGCACACTGATGCTGGACCCCACTACGCATCGAATCAGCGGCGGCGATATGCCGCTGGCGATAGGCCCGACGGAATTTCGCCTGCTCCATTTTTTCATGACGCACATCGAGCGCGTATTCTCGCGCGCCCAGTTGCTCGACCAGGTTTGGGGCGATCATGTATTTGTCGAAGAGCGCACCGTCGACGTTCACATCAGGCGATTGCGCAAAGCGCTCGAACCCAGTCATCACGAAGACCATATCGAAACCGTGCGCGGCGCGGGCTATCGCTTCGCGGCGCAAATCGCCCGTCCAGGCTGAACCCAGGCCGGTGCGCCGGGCACCGGTAATGAGACAATACGCACATGATCAAAACCCTGATATCGATCGGCTTGTGGGGCTTGCTGGGCTGGGTCTGCGGCGCCTGGATCGACCCGGCCGCAGGCTGGCCGATATTCGCATTCGGCCTGATTCTGATGATACTGGTCAGCGTCCAGCAGATTGCTCGCATTGCAAAGTGGGTCAAAGACATCAATAAGCCTCCGCCACCCGCAGTGGGGCCCTGGGACGACATTCTTGCTCCTATCTATCGCCAACTGCGCAAAAACTCCACGGAAATCGAACAGCTCAATCGCCATGTGGACGGTATTATGCTGGCCGCCGAGGCCCTTCCCGACGGTGCCATCACACTTAACGAAGAGCTGCAGATCACTTGGTGCAACCAGACGGCCACCGAACATACCGGACTGAACTTGCAAACAGATCGCAATTTCAGCATTTTGAACATTTTGCGCGCGCCCGAGTTCGCCCTGTACGCCAGACAAAGCAGCTGGCCCACCCCCATATTGCTGCATCTGAGCCAAAGCGGTCGCGACAAATCGTTGCTTGTGCAACTGACCCCCTATGGGGTCGGGCAGTTTCTGATCGTGACGCGCGATGTTACTCAAGTCGAAAAATTGGAAACCACCCGCAAGGATTTCGTCGCTAATGTGTCCCATGAGCTGCGCACTCCGCTCACCGTTCTGTCGGGCTTTCTGGAAACGCTGCACGATATGCCGCAGGCCTCGATCAGCGACGAGCAAAGAAGCCATTATCTAACGCTCATGATCGATCAGGCGCAACGCATGCAAGCCATCGTCAACGACCTGCTCACCCTGTCCACCCTGGAATCCTCGCCCACAGCCGAGGGCAAGCCGCTGCGGGTCAGCGCACTGATCCACAACGCGCTAAAGCAAGTTGAAATGCTGTCGCAGGAGCAGCACATCATCGTCCAAAACATTGCCGACGATCTGGGCATTGTCGGTATTGAAACGGAGTTGGCCTCGGCAGTCTCCAACCTGCTTACCAACGCCGTGCGCTACACCCCGAAAGACGGAACCATTACGGTCAGCTGGTATGCGACCGAAACCGGTCAAGCCTGTTATTCCGTGCAGGATACCGGCATAGGCATTGCCTCGCAGGACATTCCACGGCTTACCGAGAGGTTTTACCGCGTCGACCGTGGACGCTCGCGCGCCACCGGCGGCACTGGGCTGGGGCTGGCTATCACCAAACACGTCGCGATGCGCCACGGCGCCGAGCTATCCATCCATAGCCGATTAGGCGCAGGAAGCCTGTTCACTCTGCATTTCCCGGCGGCGCGAGTCATTACCATTAAAGAGGACGGGCATCAGACACCGCCCTTTGTTGTAGCGGCAGACCTGTAGCGGCAGGCCTGTAGCGGCACCCCTTGTGGGTGCCACACAACCTTGACGAGACGGTATCTTGTGTTAGATGACAGGCACAAGGCCTGTCGCTACAGGCCTGTCGCTACAGGCCCGTCGCTACACCTGCCCCTGTCGCAACAACCTGCCGCAACAACCCACGGGCGTGTATTTCATAAAGTCATTGATAGAACGATTAGAATTAAGTTTTGCCCCGCCTGCGAGGAGCCCTTCATGCCTAATCCAACTATCATCCCCCCTTTCCATCTTGCATTTCCGGTACGTGACTTGACCGAAGCGCGCGCCTTTTACGGCGACTTGCTGGGCTGTCCGGAAGGCCGTTCGTCCGCCGAGTGGGTGGATTTCAATTTTTATGGTCATCAAATCGTCACACATCTGGCGCCTGGCGAATGCGCATCGCGCCAAACCAATGCGGTCGACGGTCACAATGTGCCGGTGCGCCATTTCGGAGCAGTGCTCGAAATGAGCGTGTGGGAAGCCTTGGCGAAGAAGCTGCAGGCCGCACACACTCAATTTGTCATCGAACCTTATGTACGTTTCAAAGGCGAAGTCGGCGAACAGGCCACCATGTTTTTTATGGATCCCTCGGGCAACGCGCTGGAGTTCAAGTCGTTCAAAAACATGGACGCTCTTTTCGCCAAATAGTCACGCGCCCTTCTCGGAAAGCCTTTCGGAAAACAAACGGCCCCGTATGGATTCTTTCTCGCCCGCCCCACCGAATGCCTGGCGCATCGTCGCCCAGGGTGACCGTACCCTGCTGGTGATCTTCGGCGTGCACATCGACATGGCCGTTGGACAACGCTGCATCGCCGCAGCAATGGCTCTGCGAGCGGCGCGAATCAAGGGCATAAGCGATATCGTTCCTACCTTCAATGCCGTCGCCGTGCACTATCAACCGGGGGCTCTCGGAACCCACACCCGGTTCGAGCATCTGGCTGCAGAAATCGACAAGCTATTGTCCAACACGCTGATCGATCATCCCCAGGCGGTTGCGTCCCGGCAAGTGGAGGTTCCCGTCTGCTACGGCGGCGAATATGGGCCTGACCTGAGCGATGTCGCCACACATTGCCGGCTAAGCGAAACCGAAGTCATACACTTGCACAGCGCCACGCCTGTCTACGTGTTCATGCTTGGCTTCGCTCCCGGAGCGCCATATATGGGCATGCATGACCAAAAACTGGCCATTCCACGGCGCAGCACTCCCCGCACGGCGGTACCTGCCGGATCGATTGCGATGGCGAACTGCCAAAGCATTATTTATCCGAATCAGCTCCCCGGCGGCTGGCATCTGATAGGCGCCAGCCCCGTAAAGTTATTCGATCCCCGGCACGAGCCGCCTACACTGCTGGTGCCGGGCGACACCGTGCGGTTCGTACCCATTTCTGACGCTGAATTCAAGGCCGTGCAAAAGGATCAGGGATGAGCGTATCGGTTATCGCCCCAGGTATGCTCTCAAGTTTCCAGGATCGAGGGCGCATGGGCTCGCAGCACTTGGGCGTTCCCGTAGGGGGCGCCATGGATGACCGGGCGCACCGCCTGGCCAACCTGCTGGCAGGCAATTCCGAAGACGAAGCCACGCTCGAAATCACGCTGACCGGCCCCAAACTCCGCTTTGATGCGCCATGCTGCGTTGCGATCAGCGGCGCCGACCTGAGCCCAAGCCTGAACCGGCAAGCCATCCCCGCCAACCGGCCCATCATTGTGCGCGCGGGCGATCTGCTGGAATTTGGCCAACGCAAAAGCGGCGCCCGCGCCTACCTGGCCTTCCATGGTGGCATAGACCTCTGGCGCGTACTGGGCAGCGCCAGTACCCACCTGCCGGGCCAATTCGGCGGCTATCATGGACGCGCCCTGAAAAAGGGCGACCAACTGACCCTGCGCACGGCCCTTTCAGAACAGGGGCTTGAGACGCTGGCCACGAATCTTTGGAACGTCACGATATACCTCCCAGCCACTCTGGGCCTGACATCACGCAGCACCATTCGGGCGCTGCGCGGCGAACATAGCCGCCTGTTCATGGCACAGTCCATCAGGCAGTTCTTTGGTGCTGATTTCCACATCAGCCCCCACTCGAACCGCATGGGCTATCGCCTGGAAGGCGACCGGCTGGCGCTGACAAAACCACAGCAACTATTATCCGAGGCCACCAGTTTTGGCACTGTCCAGGTGCCGGCCGATGGCAACCCCATCATACTGATGGCCGACCGGCAAACCACCGGCGGCTACCCCAAGATCGCCCACGTGGCCACGGTCGACTTGCCACTCCTGGCGCAGTGCATGCCGGGCGAAACTCTATCCTTTACCGAAATCGAACTCGCGAGCGCGCAACTACTGGACAGTCAGCGCGAAGAGGCCTTCGGCCGACTGCATCAGGCTCTGGCATCTTTGCGCGATCTGTTCAAGCCCTATCAGGAGCAAAACCATGGACAGCCTTAAACTCGACCTGAACTGCGATATGGGGGAAAGCTACGGAGCCTGGAAAATGGGCGACGACTTGGCCGTGCTGCCATTTGTCAGCTCCGCCAACATCGCCTGCGGCTTTCATGGCGGCGACCCGGGCACCATGCGTAAAACCGTAGCGGCCGCCCTGAAGCACGGCGTAGCGCTGGGCGCCCACCCCGGCCTGCCCGACCTGCTCGGTTTCGGGCGCCGCGAAATACGTCTTACCCCGCAAGAAGCCTACGACTGCGTAGTTGTGCAAATCGGCGCCCTGGCTGCAGTGGCCGCCAGTCAGGGCGCCCGGCTGCATCATGTAAAAGCGCACGGCGCGCTCTACAACATGGCCGCCAAAGACCGCGCATTGGCCGACGCCATCTGCCGCGCCGTGAAAGACGTGGATCCCAGCCTCGTTTTATACGGCCTGGCAGGCAGTGAACTTATCCGCGCCGCACAAAATGCAGGCTTGCGCGCCGCGCAAGAAGTATTTGGCGATCGCAGCTACCAATCCGACGGCAGTCTCACGCCGCGTACTCAACCGGGTTCAATGATCGAAGACGCCGACGCCTCGCTGCAACAAGTCTTGTCCATGGTGCAACGCCGGCGCATAGCCACGCAGCAAGGCGTTGAAATCGAAGTCCAGGCCGATACGCTGTGCCTGCATGGCGACCAGCCTGGAGCCGCTGTGTTCGCGCAGAAAATACGCGCCGCGCTGGAAGCCAAAGGCATCAAAATCGCCACGATTTGAGGCGTTCCGGTCGCTTGTAGCGGCAGCCCTTGTGGCTGCCATCGGCGTCCTATAAATGCCGCGACGATTATCAACGATTCTGGCAGCCAAAAGGGTTTTCACTACATGATCGGCACGAGCGTCGTGGATGGTTAAGGTGGGGAGGGCGATTTGGGCACGCTGCGCGCTGGGCCGGCTTCGGGGGTAGAAGGTTTTAGGCGCATCGCAAAGGTCGGACGCTTATCCACGACTGTTTGGTTGCCACGATGCCACCCACAAGGGGTGGCGCTACAGGGTGGCGCTACAGGCTGCCGCTACAGGGTCGCGCTACAGGGTGGCGCTACAGGCTGCCGCTACAGGGTCGCGCTACAGGGTGGCGCTACAGGCTGCCGCTACAGGGTGCCCCCCGCCCTATACCGGCAACCCCAACCTACACCAGCACCCGCTCTATCCCGCCCGCATTGGCGGCTTTGACGTAGGCCTGCATCCAGCCTTCGCCCAGAATATGGCGCGCCATCTCGACTACGATGTAATCCGCTTCCATACCGGTATCACCCTCAAAACGGCTCAAACCCTGTAAACAGGACGGACAGGAAGTCAGTATCTTCACCTCGCCGTCGAAACCATCCGCGCGCACCACCGCTGTATTTTTCGCAAGCTCTTCCTCCTTGCGAAACCGCACCTGAGTCGAGATATCGGGACGCGAAACCGCCAGCGTGCCCGATTCGCCGCAACAGCGATCAGCCTTGATGGTACTGTCGCCCACCAGCGCCTTCACCGTTTTCATCGGGTCCTGCAGCTTCATTGGCGTATGGCACGGGTCGTGATACATATACCGCACGCCCTTCACTCCTTCTAGCTGTATGCCCTTTTCAAGCAAATACTCGTGAATATCGATTAGCCTGCAGCCCGGGAAAATCTTCTCGAACTCATAACCGGCCAACTGGTCATAACAGGTGCCGCAACTGACCACCACCGTCTTGATATCCAGATAATTAAGCGTCGTGGCCATGCGGTGAAATAGAACCCGGTTATCGGTAATGATTTTTTCAGCCTTGTCGGTCATGCCATTGCCGCGCTGCGGATAACCGCAGCACAAATAGCCTGGAGGCAACACCGTTTGCACCCCCGCATGCCACAGCATCGCCTGCGTGGCCAGGCCAACCTGCGAAAACAGACGCTCCGAGCCGCAGCCCGGAAAATAGAAAACGGCTTCGCTTTCAGGCGATGTGCCAGCCGGGTCGCGAATAATCGGTACGTAGTCTGCGCCCTCGATATCGAGCAGCTTGCGAGCGGTTTGCTTGGGCAAGCCGCCCGGCATTTTTTTATTGACGAAATGCACCACCTGCTCGCGCATCGGTGCACGGCCCAGAGTGACCGGCGGGTGCGCCGTCTGCTTGCGCGCCGCCCGTGCGAAAAAGTCGTGAGCCAGGCGCTGCGCCTTGTAGCCCACTTCGATCATGGCCTTGCGGGTCGCCTTGATGACACGCGGATCTTTCGCATTAAGAAAGAACATGGCCGCCGACGTGCCGGGGTTGAACGACTTCTTGCCCATGCGCCGCAACAAGGCGCGCATATCCATGGAGACATTGCCAAAGTCGATATCCACCGGGCACGGGTTGTAGCACTTGTGGCACACCGTGCAATGATCGGCCACATCTTCGAACTCTTCCCAGTGCTTCAGGCTGACCCCGCGCCGGGTTTGTTCTTCGTACAAAAACGCCTCGATCAGCAAGGACGTGGCCAGAATCTTGTCGCGCGGCGAATACAGCAGGTTGGCGCGCGGCACATGCGTCGCGCACACCGGCTTGCATTTGCCGCAACGCAGGCAATCCTTGATGGCGTGCGAAATGGCGCCGATTTCGCTTTGCTGCATGATGAGCGATTCATAGCCCATCAAATTGAAGCTGGGCGTCCAGGCCCGGCGCAAATCGGCGCCAGGCATCAGCTTGCCCGAATTAAAGCGCCCGTTCGGGTCGACCCGGCGCTTGTAATCCTGAAAGGGTGCAAGCTCGTCGGCAGTCAGGTATTCGTACTTGGTCAGACCTATGCCATGCTCGCCCGAAATCACGCCATCCAGATCGCGGGCGATTTGCATGATGCGCGCCACCGCCTCATTGGCCTGGCGCAGCATTTCGTAGTTGTCCGAATTGACCGGAATATTGGTGTGCACATTGCCATCGCCTGCATGCATGTGCAACGCGACAAACACACGCCCCTTCAGGACGCGGTCGTGTATGGCCTGGATTTCCGCCAGCACCGCCGCGCAATCCGCGCCGGCGAAGTAAAGCTCCATCAGCGCGCGCACCTCGGTCTTCCAGGAAATCCGTATGGTGCGATCTTGCACCACATCGAAAATACGTGCTTCGGGCTGAGTGGCCAAACGCTGAGTCAACACATCGGCCAGGCTATCGAGCCCAAGCTTTTGCAATACCGGCAGGCTTTGCGCAAGCGGTGCATCAAGGTTTTGCATCAGCCACATCCAACGCTCGCGCACCGCCTGCAAGGTATGAATAGCCTCTTGTGTGCGTGCGTTGAGAACCTCGGCGCGCGTATGCTCGGCGTCTTCCATGTTTTCGAACTTGCCTATTGGCAGATCGCCTTCCAGAAAGGCATCAAGCCCATCGAGCAGATCCAGCTTGTTGCGCGTGGACAGCTCGATATTGATACGCTCGATCGCATCGGTATATTCGCCCATGCGATTCAGTGGAATCACCACATCTTCATTGATTTTGAAGGCATTGGTATGACGCGCGATCGCGGCCGTGCGCGCCCGATCCAGCCAGAATTTTTTACGTGCCTCGGCGCTTACCGCCACAAACCCCTCGCCATGACGTGTATTGGCGATACGCACCACCTCGCTGGCCGCCAACGCGACCGCGTCGGGGTCGTCGCCCACAATATCGCCGAACAAAACCATTTTTGGAAAACCACTGCGCTTGCTTTTGGTGGTATAGCCTACCGCGCGCAAATAGCGTTCATCCAGGTGCTCCAGGCCAGCCAGGATAGCGCCGCGAGCGCGGCCCTCGCCATCCAGATAGCCCTTGACCTCGAGAATGGAAGGAATGGCGTCGCGCGCCTGCCCGAAAAACTCCAGGCAAACCGTGCGGGTATGGCCGGGCATGCGATGCAAGATCCAGCGGGCCGAAGTGATCAGGCCATCGCAACCTTCTTTTTGCACACCCGGCAGGCCTGCCAGGAATTTATCGGTCACATCCTTGCCCAGGCCGGCTTTGCGAAAGCGCGACCCGTCGATGACCAGTACCTCGCTGCGCAGCAAACGCGCGCCTGGCGCAGAATGACCATCGAACCACTTGAGCTCGAAGCGCGCTTGCGCCACGTCGTGAATCTTGCCCAGATTGTGTTCCAGGCGCTCGACCTCAAGCCAGTTGCCTTCGGGATCGACCATGCGCCACCAGGCAAGGTTATCCAGCGCCGTCCCCCACAACACGGCCTTTTTACCGCCGGCGTTCATGGCCACATTGCCGCCTACGCACGACGCATCGGCCGAGGTGGGGTCCACCGCAAACACAAAGCCAGCGGCTTCGGCTGCCTCGGCGACACGCCGGGTAACCACACCCGCGCCGCACAAAACCGTGGCAACGGGCTCAGCCACGCCTGGCAAAGACATTTTCTCGACCGCGCCCAACACGTCGAGCTTTTCCGTATTGATCACGACCGAGCGCCATGTAAGCGGTATGGCGCCCCCGGTATAGCCTGTGCCGCCGCCGCGCGCAACAATTGTCATGTCCAGGTCGATGCAGCCGCGCACCAGCGCGGCCATTTCGTCTTCTGAATCGGGAGTGAGCACCACAAACGGATATTCGACCCGCCAGTCGGTCGCGTCGGTCACATGCGAGACGCGCGACATGGGGTCGAACTTGATATTGCCTTTGGCCGTGGCACGACCCAGGCGTCGCAGCACTTTCTTGCGCAAATCACGCGTTTGCTCGAACTCGCGTTCGAACGCCGCCACGGCCCCACGCGCAGCCTGCAAAAGGCCCGCCACCTTGGAATCGCGCGCGGGATCGCTCGTGTCGCGCCGATGATCGATTTCGGCCAGACGATGATTCAGAGCCTCGACCAGCAAGCGGCGCCGCTTGGGACTATCCAGCAAATCGTCTTGCAGATAGGGGTTGCGCCGAACCACCCAGATATCGCCCAGTACCTCAAACAGCATGCGTGCCGAACGCCCGGTACGGCGCTCATCGCGCAAATCACCGAGCCGTTCCCATGCATCGTCGCCCAGCAATCTGAGCACGATTTCGCGATCGGAAAAGGAGGTGTAGTTATAAGGAATTTCACGCAAGCGCGGCGTAGCGGCGGGAAGTGCCGTAGCGGCAAGCAGATGACTGGCAAGAGGCGCGTTCATGGCGTTGAAGAAAGTAAAAAGCCGACATACAGTGTAAACGATGCGGAAAACTTGTTGCGGCGCAATACCCCGCTATTACAAGTGCGGAAAAGCCCACAAAAGGCCAACAGTCATGACCACATACCGCAGCAATTTACCTATGGCCATATAGAATGCGCTGGGCCAAAATGGCAGGCGCATCCAGCCAGCCACCGCGCACAGCGGGTCGCCCACCACCGGCAACCAGGCGAAAAACAGAACCGGCGGCCCCATTCGATGCAAGCAAGCGCTAATGGTCCCGTGCCAGCGTCCGCCTACTTCAGGGGTGCAGCCCGGCCTGCCCTGCGGCAAGTGGCCATGCTTTTCGTGCCAGTGCTCATACACTTTTTCCGCCCCCTCGCCCATGACATAGCTGATCATTCCACCCAGAGTGTTGCCCAGCGTGGCGACCAGCACCGCAGGCCAGAACATGTGCGGGGCAATCTGCACAAAACCAAACACCGCAGGCTCAGAGGCCAGCGGCAACAAGGTCGCGCCCACCAGGCTCACAACAAAAATGGCAGCCAGACCCACCTTGGGCAAAGCCAAGACTAGCAATAGCCAATGTATCGATGATTGCAACCAAGCTTCCATAGCGCAATAGTGTACCTGCGAACCTCGCACGGTACAGGTGGGCGGTGGTTTCGAATGGCAGCCACAAGGGCTGCCGCTGCAAGCAGCGGGTACGTAGTTGTAAACAGCCTCTGTGGTAATCTGCTTACCTATCTTTTCGTCACACACCCCCCGTTCACGCACCATGCCTACCGATTATCTAAAGCGTATTCTCACATCGAAAGTCTACGACGTTGCTGTCGAATCCTCTCTGGAACTGGCCCCCGGACTATCGGCGCGAATTGGCAACAAGGTGTACTTGAAACGCGAAGACACCCAGGCAGTGTTCAGCTTCAAACTGCGTGGCGCCTACAACAAAATGGCGCATTTAAGTGCCGCCGAGCTCAAGCTGGGCGTGATTGCCGCGTCGGCGGGCAACCACGCCCAGGGGGTAGCGCTCTCGGCGCGGCGGCTGGGCTGCCGGGCGGTCATCGTCATGCCCGTCACCACGCCGCAGGTCAAGATCGACGCAGTACGCGGTTTCGGCGGCGAAGTGATTCTGATAGGAGACAGCTTTTCCGACGCCTACCAGCATGCCAAAGCCATTGAAAAAAAAGAAAAGCTGACGTTCGTCCATCCTTTTGACGACCCCGATGTCATTGCCGGTCAGGGCACGGTGGGGATGGAAATACTGCGCCAGCATTCCGGCCCGATAGACGCAATTTTCGTCGCCATCGGAGGCGGCGGACTGATCTCGGGCGTAGCGGCTTATGTGAAGCAGCTGCGTCCGGAAATCCAGATCATCGGCGTGCAGACCAACGATTCCGACGCCATGATCCGCAGCATCAAAGCAGGCCGGCGAGTCGAGCTGGCCGATGTAGGGCTCTTTTCCGATGGCACGGCAGTCAAACTGGTGGGTGCGGAAACGTTCAGGCTGACCCGCAAATATGTTGACGATTTCATCACCGTCGACACCGACGCCATTTGCGCGAGCATCAAGGACGTATTCCAGGACACACGAAGCGTGCTGGAACCCGCCGGAGCGCTTGCCTTGGCCGGTGCCAAGCGCTATGCCGCCCTGAACAAATGGAAAAATAAAACCTTGGTCGCCATCACCTGTGGCGCCAACATGAATTTTGACCGGCTGCGTTTCGTCGCCGAACGCGCCGAGGTGGGCGAGTCGCGCGAAGCCATTTTTGCCATTACGTTGGCCGAAAAGCGTGGCAGTTTCCGAAGCCTGTGCGAAGCGCTGGGAAATCGCAGCGTGACCGAATTCAACTATCGCATATCGGGTTCCGACAAAGCACATGTCTTTGTCGGAGTGCAAACCTCGTCCTCTCAAGAAGCCGACCGAATCGCCGGCCATTTTCGCAAGAAAGGCTTCCCTACCCTGGATTTGACCCAGGACGAGATGGCCAAGACCCATTTACGTTATATGGTTGGAGGGCGCTCAACCCTGGCCAGCAATGAAGTGCTGTACCGTTTCGAATTCCCTGAAAGGCCCGGCGCGCTGATGCGCTTTCTGAACGCCATGAATCCCGACTGGAATATCAGCCTGTTCCACTACCGCAACCAGGGCGACGACTACGGCCGGATTCTGGTCGGCATACAGGTACCCCCCGCCGACAAAAGGTCTTTCAAGGATTTTCTGGAAACCCTGGGCTACCCATACTGGAACGAAACCGAGAACCCTGCCTATCAACTGTTCTTGTAGGATGGCGCCGCTTCGCTGAAACTGCACACGGTATACAGCGGCAGCCCGGTATCCCTGACAACTTTCGAGCCGCCCAGCTCGGGCAGATCAATAATGGCTGCGGCCTCGACAACGTTGGCGCCCAGGCGCTGCAGCAATTTGATAGCCGCCATCATCGTACCGCCGGTGGCAATCAGATCGTCGATCAACACCACCCGCTGTCCGGGCCGCACCGCGTCGGTGTGCATCTCGACGACCGCATTGCCATACTCCAGCGTGTACTCTTCGGCCACCGTCTGAAACGGCAGCTTGCCCTTTTTACGCACCGGCACGAAGCCTAAATTCAGCTCATAAGCCAGTACGGATCCAAGAATAAAGCCACGTGCGTCGACCCCGGCCACAAGATCGAGGCGCTGGCGCATATACCGATACACAAACATGTCGACCAGCACCCGGAACGAGCGCGGATCTTGCAGCACCGGCGTAATGTCGCGAAACGTGATCCCCGGCTTGGGCCAGTCCGGAACGCTACGGATCGTACTACAAATGTAATCGACGGGATCAGTATTCATGGGATTGAGCGGCACACGGGGGAAGACGGTCGGCCTGGGTTGCCGACGCGGCATCGTTAAGGGTATAGGAGCATGCACAGTTTACACCGGCATCAAAACGCCATCTTCCAGACGCAGCACTCGATCCACCGCAGTGCTGGGGAACCCCGCATGAGTGACAAGAACGACGGTTTTGCCTCGGGCGGCGGCCGCCAGATCATTAAAAAACGACAGTTGGGCCGGTTCGTCCAGACCCGCAGTAGGCTCATCGAGCAGCCACACCGCTGCGGGACTGAGCAAAACACGCGCCAGACAAAGGCGTCGGGCCTGCCCGACCGACAGAGAATGGCCCGACTCGCCTACCCAGGCGTCCAGCCCATCTTCCAGCGAGTGTGCAAACTCGGCCAGACGCGCATTTTCCAGCGCCCGCCAAAGCTGGGCCTCGTCGGCCGTAGGGCAGCCAATCAGCAGATTACTGCGCAAGGTCCCCAGGAAAACCGGTGAGCTCTGTGACAACAAGGCAAACCGCGTGTGCAGCTGCGCCTGTCTGACCTGGCTGATGGGCGTACCACCATACGAAACCGTACCTTGCGTGGGATCGAACACGCGCATCAACAACGATAAAAGGGTGGACTTGCCGCAGCCGCTTGCACCGACAATTGCCAATCGCTCACCTGCCTCTATTTGCAGATCGATGCCGTCAAGCACCGCAAGGCCGCCCATCGACGGGTAGCCATAGCGCAGGCCCGAAAGGCCAATCGCCCCCGACTCCGGCAAACTCAGTGGAGAGGCGACGTCGGCCAGCGCCACCGGCTCATCCAAAACAGACCTCACACGTACCGCCGCCGCCGCAGCGGGCCCCAGCCGAGCCGAACCGCGCATCAAGGGTCCCAGCACTTCGAACAAGCCCAGCACACCCAACAACAGACCCACCCAGACCGGGCCGTTTATCTCCTGCACGGTAAACGCCTGTAGACCACCGTACAGTAGCGCCAACACGCAAAACCCTGCGGCCAGTTGTTGCGCTAACTGCCCCATCGAGCCAATTGCCGAGAGCCGGTCGCGAGCGTGCGACAGTTGCGCGACCGCCGAGCCAAACCGCGCCTGGGCCTGAACCTGAACGCCGAAAACGACCATGTCTACATGACCCGCTATTGCACTGTGGATCAGCGTTCTGGCCCGGGCCGACGCCTGCTGGGCATCGTTTCCTGGCGCGCGAGCCCGGCGAGCCAGCAGATAGGGAACCGCGCAGACCCCTATCAGCATGGCGCCAAAGACCAGCCATCCCAGTACATGAACCTGGGCGCCCAGAACCAGGCTAAACACCAGACCCATGATCACCGCCGTCAGGATCGGCGCGATCACCTGCAAAAACAAAGTGTCGAGCGCATCGATATCACCCACCAGACGGGCCACCAGATCGCCCCCCTGGTAGCCTGCCAACTGGGCTGGGCTTAATCGCATGATTCGGGCAAAGACTGTGCCGCGGATGTCGGCCAGCAAATCCAGCGTGGCGGAGTGGCCCACTACGCGCTCGCCATAACGGGAAGCAATGCGCAAGAACGCCAGGCCGCGCACCAACGCCGAGGGCGCGAACAAATCGAAGCTGATCGAGGCGCCGGCCAGAAATGCCGCCGTCAGGAACCAGCCCGCCACCGACAGCAGCCCCATGCCAAAGGCCAGCGTCAAGATAGCCAGCAACAGGGCGCCGGCCAAACTGCGACGGCGTTGCGCAAACCAGGGCCAAAGCAGCCTCAAGACTTTCATGGCAGCACCTTGCCGTCGCGAATTTGCAGGGTGCGCTGCAAGCGAGCCGCCACGGCGGGATCATGAGTGGCAACGATCAGAGTGCGCGCAGCGGCAAACGTCAGCAATGAATTCATTACCTTGTCGCGGCTCTGTGAGTCCAGATGTGCGGTTGGCTCATCGAGCAGGATCAGGTTGGCTGAAGTCAGGAACACGCGAGCCAGCGCCAAACGATGCAACTGCCCCCCCGACAAGCCGTAGCCTTCAGCGCCCAGCACGGTATGCAGACCTTGCGGCAAGGCCGCGACGAACTCCTCGGCGCACGCCGCTTCCAGCGCCTGACGTAAAGACTCTTCCGAGGCCTGTGGCTGCGCCAGCCGCAGGTTGTCGGCGATCGAGCCGGGCAGAAAAAAAGGTTGCTGGCCAATCAGCACCGCCATTCGCCGTAAATCGCCTTGCGTCCACTGGGCCAGCACCTGGCCGAAAAGGCAAATTTCGCCCGACTGCACTGCCCGCAAGCCCAGCAGCACTTCAAGCAGGCTGGTTTTACCTGCACCGCTCTCGCCCATCAGCGCCAGCTTTTCATCGCGTCCAACGGTAAAGCTTGCCTCGTCCAATACGGCCGCGCTGCGGTCGGGTGCATATAACGTCAACTGGCGCACGGTCAATGCTGCGCTGTTGGCCATATCTTCGTTTGGGCGGGGGTCGTGGCACCCACGAGGGGTGCCGCTACATGCGCTGCCGCTACGCGTTTGTAGCAGCAGCGCATGTGGGTGCCTTTCTTGTGGGTGCCTTTCTTGTGGGTGCCTTTCTTGTGGGTGCCTTTCTTGTGGGTGCCTTTCTTGTGGGTGCCTTTCTTGTAGCGGCACCCCTCGTGGGTGCCATTTTTCACCCTGACCGATCAGAGGAAAAGACAAGCCGCCGGGTGCCGTCCAGTCCACTGCGGGCAAAGCGTCGAACGCCGCCGCGATATGGCCCACGGCTGCGCGCGCCGCAGCGCGATCATGATAATTCGCCGCAAACTGTCTCAAGGGGTTGTACACCTCGGGCGCGAGCAACAGACAGAACAGCCCCCAGGGCAAGGTCAGCGCACTGGCGCGCAAATGCAAATATCCGAGATAACTTAAACCTACATACAACGCCACACCAGCCACACCCAGCGCCGCAAAAAACTCCAGAACGGCGGAAGACAGGAAAGCCAAACGCAGCACCACCATGTTTTTTTGGGCGAGCGCGTCGCTGGCGGCACGCACCGTGTCGGCCTCGGCCTGTGCACGGCCAAAGAGCTTTAAGGTAAACGCGCCACGTAAACGATCAGAGAAAAATCCGGACAGACGAACAAGCGCCAACTGATGCTTGCGGCTGGCGGCCTCCGCCCCCCATCCCACCAACGCCATGAAAACCGGAATCAGGGGCGCACTCAGAAGCAAAATCAGCGCCGCGATCCAGTCTACAGGCAGGAGCACCAGGCCAAACGCCAAAGGCAAGAACGATGCCGCAATAGCCGATGGCAGATAACGAATGAAAAAGCCGTCCAGAACTTCAATCTGCTCGATGATGGTGCTGGCCAGCTCACCGGATATGCGTTGCCGGGTCCACTGAGGGCCAAGCGCCAGCATGCGTTCAAAAAATGCCAGGCGCAAGTTTGCCTTGATCCGTTCCGCGCTGCGGCTGGCGGCGCGCTCACCCGACCACACAAGCACGGCACGCAGCGCTATAAGCAGACCGATCATGACAATCAGGGGTATTGCCGCCGCCCGCAGCTCGTGCCCGGCGATAGCTTGGCCCAGCACCTGCGCTATCGCCCAGGTCTGCACCAGCAAAAGCAGCCCGGCGGCAAGCGGAGCGATAACCGCCCACGCCATGCCCTGCGGGGCGAGGCGGTAAAGCTGCGAAAGCCAGCGCGATTGGGCGCGCGTCAAACCCTGTGGCGGCAAAGCGCGGCGATCATCCATACCAGACACGTAAGCTGCCCCAAGCCCCGCGCTTAAAGAAGCTCTGAACAAGTCGAGCGGCAAGCAGGCGCTGCGGTTCAGGATGGGATGCAAGGCGCAAATCTTCGTGATAGCCGTCGCTATCACGAAGATTTGCAACGCTGCAGACCGCCTGAATCCGCAGATGCATGCGACGCTGGGACTTGTTCAGAGCTTCCTCAATGACGATGATCGGTGAAGGAGTCGGGATTAAGCGGGTTATGGGATTCGCCCTCACGCAATTCGAACCACATTGCGTTCAGAATTGAAAAAGCGCAGGCCAGTCCCAACCCCAGAATCCATGAAAAATACCACATATAGACACCTTATCCGACGTTAATAAGCATGGGGTGAATCGCCCAACGATTTCTGCGTCACCGTGCCGCGCATGACCCGATAAACCCACCCGGTATACAGCGCAACAATAGGCAGCAGAAACCCTGTCACCAATAGCATGATCCATAAGGTCATGCGGCTAGACGACGCATCCCATATGGTGAGGCTGGCATCGGGCGTGAGCGACGAGGGCAACAAAAACGGAAATATCGAAAACCCGAAGGTCAGCACAATGCCCGTCACGCACAGCGTCGAAGCGATAAATGCCGCAGCTTGCGCCCGCAGGGCCAACGCCAGCGCCACCACGACCGCCCCACCCAGGCCCAGCGCCGGCGCAATCCACATCGCGGGCCAGCGACTATAGTTGGCGAACCATGCGCCCGCGCTTAGAACTACCTTTTTTGAAAACGGATTGGACGCCTGCTCCGGATTAATGACGCTCGTAATCGAGTACCCCATTAAGCCATGCGCAACCCACCATCCACCCAGGGCAAACAACGCCAAGGCCGCCAACGCGAACAGGATTCCGCTTTGTCTGGCGCGCGCGGCCACTCTCGCATCGGTTTTCCAGAAAAGCAGGGCCGAACCATGCATGGCCAGCATGCACACGCTCAAGACCCCGCACAGCAATGGAAACGGCGTAAACAGTTCAAAAAAGTTCCCCTGATAAAGCGGACGCATCGTGACCGGGTCGAATCCGAAAGGAATGCCCACGATGACATTGCCCACCGCCACGCCAAAGACCAGCGATGCAACAAACCCGCAGGCACAAAGCACGGCATCCCAAGTGCGACGCCACTGCGGCGAGGGCATCTTGCTGCGATACTTGAACGCCACCGGGCGCAGTATCAGGGCAATCAGCAAGAGCATCATGGCCAGATAAAAGCTCGAGAACGATGAGGCGTACAACAGTGGCCACGCAGCAAAGACGGCCCCGCCTCCGGTAATCAGCCAAACCTGATTGCCCTCCCAAATCGGGCCGACCACATTGATCACTACGCGGCGTTCGATGTCTTCTTTGGCCACCAAAGGCAAAACAGTGGCCACCCCAAGGTCGAATCCGTCCATCACGGCAAAACCCACCAGCAGGACCCCCAACAACGCCCACCAGATAAGACGCAGGCTTGCATAGTCCAAAGGAATAAGCTGTTCCATCACGTTTCTCCTAGTGCGTCGCCAATAGCGCCGGATCGGACGCGTCTTGCTGAAGCGGTCGTTCGTCGCCGGGGCCTGCCTTAATGGCATGCAACATGACCTTGGCGCCGACGATGGCCAGTATGGTGTAGAGCACTAAAAATATACCCAGACTAATCGACAGATCAAGGACGCTTAACCCGGAAGCCGCATAATACGTGGGCAAGACGCCTTCTATCACCCAGGGCTGGCGACCAAACTCGGCCACAAACCAGCCACACTCGATGGCGATCCACGGCAGAGGCAGGCTCCACAAGGCCATCTTCAGAAAGCGCGGATACCGATGCAACTGTCCCTTCGAAGCGATCCAGAATGCCGCCGCAAAGAACACGATGAAATAGAATCCCAACCCCACCATGACTCGGAAAGTCCAATATAGCGGCGCCACTTGCGGCACGGTATCGCGCGCTGCCTGCACAATGTTTTCGGCGCTTGCGTGACGAATGTCGGGGCTGTAGCGCTTGAGCAGCAGCCCATACCCCAAGTCATGCCAGTTGGCGTCGAAAAGCTTGCGTGCGGCCGCATCCTTTGGATGGGCCCGCACCTGCTGCAAGGCGTCGTAGGCGACGATGCCATTCTTGATTCGCACTTCGGCACGCTTGACCAGATCATCAATCCCCAACAAGGGCGTGGTCAGCGAACGTGTCCCGATAATGCCCATCATGTAGGGAATTTCGATCGAAAAATAGTTTTTTTCCTTGGCCTGATCCGGGATGGCAAACAGATTGAAGCTCGCCGGCGCGGGCTCCGTGTGCCACATTGCCTCAATGGCAGCAATCTTCATTTTCTGATGCTCGGTCGTCAGATAGCCGCTTTCATCGCCCAGAACAACGACCGACAGCGCTGCGGCCAAACCAAAACTTGCAGCCACCACCATGGAGCGCTTGGCCAGTTCGATATGACGACCGTGCAGGATATACCAGGCGCTGATGCCCATAACGAATATGGCGCCCATGACGTAGCCGGCGCTCACCGTATGCACAAATTTGGCTTGTGCCACGGGGTTGAAGATAACTGCGCCGAAATCGGTCATTTCCATACGCATGGTGATCGGATCGAAGATGGCCCCCACCGGATTCTGCATCCAGCCATTGGCGATCAGAATCCACAAGGCCGAAAGGTTGGTGCCCAGTGCGACCAGCCAGGTCACCGACAAATGGCCGATCTTGGACAAGCGATCCCACCCAAAGAAGAACAAGCCAACAAATGTAGCTTCAAGAAAAAATGCCATCAGGCCTTCGATAGCCAGCGGCGCGCCGAATATATCGCCCACATAATGGCTGTAATAGGCCCAATTCATGCCGAACTGAAACTCCATCACGATGCCGGTGGCCACTCCCAGTGCAAAATTAATGCCGAACAACGTCCCCCAGAACAGCGTCATGCGCCGCCAGATATCGCGTCCGGTCATCACATAAATGCTTTCCATGATGGCCAGCAAAAACGACAAACCCAGCGTCAGGGGTACAAACAGAAAGTGGTACATCACCGTTGCGGCGAACTGGATTCGCGACAGGGTGACTACATCGATATCCGGCATGACATGCTCCCGTGGACCTATCTGCGCAATTACTTGCGCAATTTTCCAGCAAACCCTAAAACCTTCTGCACCTTGCTGCCCAGGCGCATCAGGCTCTCGATCGTCTCGGGTGGCAAGCGCTGTACTTCATCGAACCAGGCCGTACTCAGTTCAACGAGTTCAAGCATTTCAGTAATGCGTTGCTGTCCATAAACCTCATCTTCATTGGCAGGCTTTTCCATCAGAGCGTCGCGCAGCAGGGTCAGCGTGGGGTCGATTTCGCGCTTGCGCTTTTCTTCGACCAAAACGCGAAAAATTTCCCACACATCTTTGAGCGATTCGAAATAATCGCGCCTGTCGCCTATCTGATGCACCATGCGCACCAGACGCCATGACTGCAGCTCATGAATGCCCACGCTGACGTTGGAGCGGGAAAAGCCCAGCGTCTCAGCAATTTCATCGGCATTCAAGGGTTTGGGCGAAAGAAACACTAAGGCATAGATCTGCCCCACGGTGCGATTGACACCCCAGCGACTGCCCATTTCGCCGAAATGCAAGACAAACCGCTCCGCTTGCGCTCCAAGTTTCATAGATTTCTTTTATTTCGGTAATTACTGTAATGACTGTAAACACAGAATATACGCGCAAAACAAGGATGATTCAAGCCATCGCCAAGATGGCAGCCACAAGGGCTGCCGCTACAGAAACGTACCGGCCGCTTGTAGCGGCAGCCCTTGTGGCTGCCATCTGCAACCTTGACGCCATCAATGTTGACGCCCAAGACCGCATCGACAGAAACCGCCATACCCACGCGGCAAACGCATAAATCGCTAGACCGACCCGACTGCGTTTAAAATTGAACCATGAAAAATACATCGGTTCCGACGCCGCCCGACATCATTGCCTCGGCCCATCGCACTCTGGGCGTCGAAATCCAGGCACTACAGGCGCTCGACGCGCGCATCGACGGCTCGTTTACGCGTGCCGTCGCGATGGTGTTGGGCTGCCAGGGGCGCGTTGTGGTCACCGGCATCGGCAAGTCGGGCCACGTCGCCAAAAAGATTGCCGCGACCCTGGCCTCGACCGGGACGCCAGCGTTTTTCATGCACGGCGCCGAAGCCGTGCACGGCGATCTAGGCATGCTGACCTCGCAGGATATTGTGCTGGCCCTGTCCTATTCGGGCGAAGGCCAGGAATTGCTAACCATCCTGTCAGTGGTCAAGCGCATGGGCATACCGCTTATCGCCCTCACCGGCCATCCACAGTCCGAACTGGCCTGCAATGCCGATCTGCATCTGGATGTGCAGGTGCAGCAGGAAGCCTGCCCGCTGAATCTGGCGCCCACGGCCAGCACAACCGTCGCTCTGGTGCTGGGCGATGCCATTGCAGTGGCTTGTTTGGAGGCGCGCGGCTTCAGCGCGGAAGATTTCGCCCGCTCGCATCCGGGCGGCGCGCTCGGCCGCCGCCTGCTCACCCTGGTGCGCGACGTAATGCGCCAGGGTAGCGCCCTGCCCATCGTCGAAGCAGGCACCTTGGTCACAGAGGCGCTCCAGGAGATGTCGATCAAGGGCATGGGCATGGTCATCGTTCTGGATGGGCAACAGCACCCCATCGGGATATTCACCGACGGCGACTTGCGCCGACTGATCGCCCGCCACGGCGATATACGTCCGTTGACGGTTGCCGACGGCATGAGCCATCGCCCCAAAACCGTTGCTCCTGCCGCCCTGGCCGTCGAAGCTGCAACGCTGATGGATGCGGGGCGCCTGAGCCAAATACTTGTGGTTGACCATACCGGGCTACTATTAGGCGCTCTACACATGCATGATCTGCTTGCCGCCAAGGTCATCTAATCCCATGAATAAACTTGCCCCGCCTCACCCAGCCGAGGCTCTCGTCCTGGCCAGGATTGCGCCTGCCGTCATCGAGCGCGCACGCCAGGTTCGCCTCATGGCCTTCGATGTCGACGGCATATTGACCGATGGCCGTCTTTGGTACGGCGAAAACGGCGAAGCTCTCAAATGCTTTAACGCACTGGACGGACATGGCCTGACACTTTTACGCGAAAGCGGCGTGGGCATTGCACTGATCACCGGGCGCAAAGGGGTCATCCTGGCGCGCCGTGCAGCAGAACTGGGTATTTCGACGGTGCTGCAAGGTGTCCGGGACAAGGCCTCGGCCCTGAGCGACCTGGCCCGAGAACAGGGCTACACCATGGAACAAATGGGCTTTATGGGAGACGACATCATCGACCTGCCAGCCATGCAGCGGGTAGGCCTGGCCGTGAGCGTCCCCAACGCTCCCAGCTATGTAACGCCGGCGGCGCACTGGGTGACGTCACACGCAGGGGGCGACGGGGCTGTGCGCGAATGCTGCGACGTGATCCTGGCGGCCCAAGGGCGCTTGCGCACATTTTTCGGCCCACGGTCTTTTACAACGAGCGGGCCCACACAGTAAACAATGAAAGATCGCGCCCCCACCCTAATCGCCTTCGTCTTGCTTGTCGCCCTGGTCATCGGGACATGGTGGGCGGCGGGCTACGCGCAGCGCGCGATTCCGTTCGATCCACCGCGCCGCGTCACGCACGAACCGGATTCGTGGGCCGATCAATTCGTTATGGTTCGCACCAACGAGCAAGGCATCCCTATCAATCGCCTGGAAGGAGTCTATATGCAGCATTATCCAGACGACGATTCGTATAAAGTGACGACGGCGCGAGCCATCGGCCAACAACCCGGTTCGCCCATCACTATCGGCACCTCGAAAGTGGCCATTATGGATCAGGGCGGCTCGCGCATTGTGATGCAAGGCGACGCGCATCTGCACCGTCTGGCCGACGCCAACCGGGCCGCCATGGATGTCACCAGCCAGCAACTGACCTTGCTGCCTGACAAGAACATAGCGTTCACCAACCTGCCCGCGCTCGTGATCAACGGCAACTCAACCTTGAAGGGCACGGGCATGCGCTACGATAACAATACGCGTGATCTGCAAGTGTATTCAGCCGCTGATGCAAAAATTTCGGGGCGGGACACAGAAAATCAAAAAACCTTAAAACACTCTCGTAACACGAAACCATGAATTCACGACACTACCCATTATTTTTTGCATGGCTTGTCGCATCCGCGCTGATCGCGGGGTTGGGCGCGGGCAACGCTCTGGCCGCCACCGACTCAACGGCCAAGGCCGGCCACAGCCAGGCCGGGAAAAAGCCCGTTGAGCAACCCGACACACTGGTTCTGTCCGACACACTCAACTATAACGACATCAAAAAAGAAAGCGTTTTCACCGGCAATGTCGTGATGACGCGCGGCCTCATGACGCTACGCTCCGACACCTTGTCCATGCACGAGGATGCGGCCGGGTTCCAATATGGAACTGCCACGGTGGGTGCAGGAAAGCTGGTTTTCGTGCGCCAGGAACGGCCCGAGAAATACGAAGTAATTGAAGCCCGCGGCTTGCGCGCCGAATACAACGGCAAAACCGATGAATTTGAAATGATAGGCAAGGCAGTGCTCACCCGTTTTGTCTGCGGCAAGCCTTTCGATACGATCAGCGGCGAACGCGTCAAATACAATCAGAAAACCGATATCTACGAAGCCTTTGGCGGGCCGAATTCTGCGGCCGCCGGAGGGCGGGTTCGCTCGGTGGCCCAGCCTACGGCGAAAATCGATGCTGCCATCGCCGAATGCAGCAAGAAATCCGCCAAGAAAGGCTAAGGCGAAACGCCCCTCCCCAATCACTGTAAGCGAGTTATGTCTTCTTCCCTCCCCAAGGGCGAAAGCCCCCCGGCAACAAGTGCCCCGTTACGTCGCCTGCGCGCTACGGGCTTGCGCAAAACGTACGGCAAAAGAATGGTGGTGCACGATGTATCGCTGGCCGTCGACAGCGGCGAAGTGGTTGGCTTGCTGGGCCCAAACGGAGCGGGCAAGACAACCAGCTTCTACATGATCGTAGGCATTATCCCGAGCGATGCGGGGCGAATTGAAATCGACGACACAGCCATTACCGGCATGCCCATGCACAAGCGGGCCCGCATGGGCTTGTCGTACCTGCCGCAAGACGCTTCGGTGTTTCGCCGTCTGACGGTCGAAGAAAACATCAAGGCTGTCCTTGAACTGCAGGTCGAGGAAAATGGCCAGGCGATATCCCCGGACGCCATTAGCCAGAATCTGGAGTCCCTGATCGACGAACTGCAAATCGGACACATACGCCGCAATATGGCGATTTCCCTTTCAGGCGGCGAACGGCGCCGGGTGGAAATCGCCCGCGCGCTGGCCACGCGGCCGCGGTTCATTTTGCTCGACGAGCCGTTTGCCGGCGTAGACCCCATCGCCGTCATCGAAATCCAGCGCATCGTGCATTTTCTGAAAAGCCGCAATATCGGCGTGCTGATTACCGACCACAATGTGCGCGAAACGCTGGGAATTTGCGACCGGGCCTACATTATCAGCGAAGGCAAAGTTCTGACCAATGGCCACCCCAGCGAAATCATCGCCAACGAAGCGGTGCGCAAAGTTTATCTAGGCAAGAATTTCAAAATGTAAAGGTTTCGCCGCTTGATTTTGTTTGCATAACCTATACACTGGACTTATTGCCACTTCACCTCAAGGAGACTCACTTATTTGATTACGCGCAAGTCCGCGCACCGACACAAGTTTTTTAAAGGAGAGCACCCTATGAACCTGAGCATTAGCGGTCGTCACCTAGAAGTAACCCCCGCCATACATGAGTATGTTTTAAACAAAATGGCGCGCGTTTCCCGACATTTTGATAATGTCATAGTCACCCAGGTCATGCTCTCGGTAGAGCGATTGAAGCACACCGCCGAAATCACCATGCGGGTTCGCGGAAAAGATATCCATTGCGAAGCCAATGACGACAATCTTTACTCCGCCATCGATCTGCTGGCCGATAAAATCGACCGCCAGGTCATAAAATACAAGAGCAAAATTCAGAATCACGCTCACGAGCCAGCCAAGCGGCAAGAAATCCCTGCCGAATAAACACCCATAAACACGCCATAGCGGCACCCTGTAGCGGCACCCTGTAGCGGCACCCCTTGTGGGTGCTATCTGCCCCATCCACAGCAACATCCACAGCCGCGACATACCCCCCCGTTTTGCCTGTCACCAATTTTGGCAGCCACAAAGGCTGCATTACTACATTAATTGGGGCTTTCATACCTCTACCCATATAATGGGCGGCATGAATCTACTGTCGCGTATCCTGCCTGTGCAAAACATAGTGCTCGATCTGGCCGCAACCAGCAAAAAAAGGGCTTTTGAACAAGCCGGACTGCTTTTCGAGAACCATCACGGGATTGCTCGCACAGCAGTCTTTCAAAGCCTCATTGCGCGCGAACGCTTGGGTTCTACCGCGCTGGGACACCAGATCGCTGTGCCACACGGGCGCATCAAGGGCCTGAAAGAACCCTGCGCTGCTTTTATCCGGCTGACCAACCCCGTGCATTTCGATGCCAGTGACGGCCTGCTCGCCAATCTGCTGTTTTTTCTGCTGGTGCCCGAAACCGCCACTCAGCTGCACCTGGATTTATTGGCCGAAATCGCCAGACGGGTGTCCAATGAAGCAATACGCCAGTCACTGGTTACTGAAGCCGACCCGCTTATTATCCATCGCTTGCTCACTAACGAGCCTGCAAGCTAACTCTCGACGCCATCACCATGCTCACCATCCAAGAACTCGTTAGTGACAATGCAGACAAAATCTCCTTTACCTGGGTAGCCGGATTGGGGGCCGCGCATCGCGTCATCTCCGACGCAGGCATGTCGGGCGCCGATCTGGTGGGCCACTTGAACCTGATCCACCCTTCTCGCATTCAGGTTTTCGGCAAAGAGGAGCTGTCGTATTACACCCGCTTTGAAATCAAGCGGCGCGTGCATCACCTTGAAGATCTGGTGACAGGCGGCGTACCCGCCATCCTTATTGCCGCAAATCTGCCCGTACCCGACGATCTGCGCGAATTCTGCAATCTGCAGCAGATTCCACTACTGACCACACCGATCGACGCGGCAGCGCTTATCGACATGCTGCGCATCTATCTGGGTAAACGGCTTGCGCCCAAAACCACCGTGCATGGAGTTTTCATGGACGTGCTGGGTGTGGGTGTGCTGATCACCGGCGAATCAGGCCTGGGGAAAAGTGAACTTGCCCTCGAGCTCATATCGCGCGGCCACGGACTGGTCGCCGACGACGCGGTCGAGCTTTCACGCACCGCCCCGAACATGATTGAAGGCGCCTGCCCGTCGCTACTGCAAAACCTGCTGGAAGTCCGGGGGTTGGGGCTGCTCGACATACGCACTATTTTTGGCGAAACGTCAGTGCGCCGTAAAATGAAACTGAAGCTAGTGGTGCAACTGATCCGCTCGACGGCCGACGCATTCGAACGCTTGCCGGTTCAGGATCAGACCCAGGCGATACTGGGCGTGCAGATACGACGCGTCATGCTTCAGGTCGCGGCCGGCCGCAATCTGGCCGTATTGGTCGAGGCGGCGGTACGCAACACCATTCTGGCGCTGCGCGGCATTGACACCATGAGCGAATTCATCGAGCGCCAGGCGCTGGCCATCATGGAAAGCAGTCGCAAGGAATAGGATGGCCCGAGGCCAGCCGTTACCATGCATCAAGATTCGATTTACTCTGGCGCAGAACAGCTTGTCTCTTATAGAATAAGGCCAACGGGCCAGCACCCCTGCTGTCGGCCCTATGCAGCGCGGGATATTATTGTCATGCTACGTATCGTTCTCATAACCGGCATTTCGGGCTCGGGCAAATCGGTAGCCCTGCGGCTACTGGAAGACTCCGGCTACACGTGCGTGGATAATCTGCCCGTGCGGTTTTTGCATGACTTCATCGCCAGCACGCGCGAAGACGGCCTCGAACACGTCGCCATCGCTATTGATGTCCGCTCGCCAGGCGAGCTTGACGAGCTGCCGGGTGTCATCACCAGCCTGCGCGCCATGGGCACCGCCTTCAAAGTCATTTTCCTCGACGCCAGCGATCACACGCTGCAGCAACGCTATTCCGAATCGCGCCGACGCCACCCGCTGGCCGACAAGCTGCAACACGAAGGGCAATCTCCGTCGCTGCAAGACTGCATCAACACCGAACGCGAACTGCTGGCGCCGCTACGCGATCAGGAACACGTCATCGATACCTCGGACTCGACGCCGGGGCAGTTGCGCACCTGGGTGCGCGATCTGGTGCAGGCCGACCGCGCCGCCGTCATCCTGACCTTCGAGTCGTTTGCATACAAACGCGGGGTGCCGGGCGACGCCGATCTGGTCTTTGACGTGCGCTGCCTGCCCAACCCGCACTATGACCGAACGCTGCGGCCACTTACGGGCCGTGACGAGCCCGTAGCAAAATGGCTGGGCCAGTTCGGCAGCGTCCAAACCATGATCGACGATATCGCGGGATTCATCCGCCGTTGGCTTCCGCTGTATATGCAAGACACCCGCAACTATCTGACTATCGCCATAGGCTGCACAGGAGGGCAGCACCGGTCTGTCTATGTGGTGGAGCAGCTCGCCCGGCAGTTTTCCGACCACGCTCCGCTGCTGGTGCGGCACCGCAACCAGCCTCCTGGAAATATCCCATGACGCCCCTGCGCTCGGTCATCGCCGTCCTGACGCTGATTAGCCTGGTCGTTCTAGCGGGTTGCTCCACCACCCGCCGCGCAGGCGGCTACTACAAGGACGACGGGCCGGGTGCCCATCCGCCAGCCGATATCGCCGCAATCCCGGACGCCGTACCGCGCATCGAAACACCGGCACGCGCCACCAGCCGGCCCTATATGGTGTTTGGCCATACCTATGTGCCGCTGACGTCGGATCGCCCCTTTCGTCAACAGGGCATCGCCTCGTGGTACGGCAGAAAATTTCATGGCGGAAAAACCGCCAACGGCGAAACCTACGATATGTACGCCATGACGGCCGCCCACCCTATTTTGCCAATCCCCAGCTATGCCCGGGTGACCCGGGTTGGAACCGGGAAATCGATTATTGTGCGCATCAACGACCGCGGGCCATTCCATAGCAGCCGAATCATGGATCTGTCCTATGTGGCGGCAGCGAAGCTGGGCATTATCGGCCCTGGCAGCGGGGAAGTGATTGTTGACGCGATTACCAACCAGGACATCGCCCGGGGACAAACCCACCTTGACGACATTGCCCTGGCCACAGGCGGGAGGGTGCGCCCCGCCGCTGCGCTTGCGATGGCCGAACCCAGGCCTGTGACCATCGCCCAGCCCGCCATGGCGGTCGAGCGCCAGCCTGATACGCGCGAACCCGCCTCCGAGCCCACACCAAACGTAATGTTGGCGCTACAGAACCTGCCGGCTGCCGAGGATAAACCTTACGAAAACACGGAACCCGCCCCGCGCCTACAAAACGACGATACCGCGCCTACAAGGGGCGCCACTACAACACCTCCGCAAACCCAGAGGGGAAGTGCTAGGGGTAATATTTACCTGCAATTTGGCGCTTTTAGCGGTTCGAAAAACGCCCAGCACATGGCCAGCAAACTGAACCAGCAGATAGCTCAGATAGAAAGCCGGCCGGCTCAGGTTCTCACCGAAAGCCATCTGTATCGCGTGCAAATCGGCCCCTATCCCAGCCGCACGGCGGCCGTCAATGCGGCAGTACGCATCCAGCAGCAAACCGGAGCCACGTCGACTGTGGCCGTACGTTGACCGTTGCCGCCCGGCATCTAAACGCTTTTGGCTTGCGCCCGCAAGAGCGCTTGCGCGTACAGGACATCGCGCGGCAGGCCGCTTACCTTGGCAGCCACGCGCGCCGCATCGCGCACGCTGAGCGATTCCAGCAGCGCGTCAAGCAACTTCAGCGCTTCGGCACCCAGCGCCTGGGCCTCTGCCTGGACTGGCGCCTGGTGCACAATCAGCACGAATTCTCCTTGGCTGCGATGAGCGTCCTGGGCCAGCCATGCGGCCACCTCACCCAGAGGCTGCGTCACAACCTGCTCAAAGCGCTTGGTCAGTTCACGAGCGACTGTCAGCAAACGATCCGGGCCACATACTTTGACTAAATCCCTGATGGCCGCATCGAGCCGATGCGGGGACTCAAACATCACGACTGGCGCCGCAATGGCACACCAGCCAACGAGCCACTTCTGCCGCGCCATCGCCTTGGGCGGCATGAACCCGGCGAACACAAAGGCCGGATTCTCATCGGAGGTCACACCGCTGGCCATCAATGCCGTAATGACCGCGCTGGCGCCGGGGATGGCGACAACGCCATAGCCGGCCTCCCGCACCGCGCGCACGACCCGCGCACCCGGATCGCTGACCGCTGGCGCCCCGGCGTCGGAAATCAGCCCCACACGCTGATCTTGCGCCAGACGCGCGACAATCGACTCGGCCGCGCTGGCCTCGTTGTGGCGATGCGCGGCCATCAACGGCGTGGTCAGCCCCCAGGCATCCAGCAAAGGCCGGCTGGCGCGAGTGTCCTCCGCTGCAATCACGTCGCAGCGAGCCAGGGCCTGCCACGCACGCAGACCAAGGTCGCCCAGATTGCCAATCGGGGTGGCCACCACATACAAAGTCGCCGCAGGCCAGTCCTGCGCACCGACGCGTTCAATGAGACGATTCCATGTCGCTGGGGAATCCACATAATCAGGCGTTTCACTCATACTAGACACAAACCTCAAACAGGATCCCGACCCATGCCCGGCGAAGACCAAATTATCCACGAACTGGCGCAGACTGCACAGAAAGCCGCCGTGAGAAGGCGTCGAAGACGCCTGGCTCGCCCCCGCGTCGCGCGCCCCGACGCCATGCGTGTCGCCCTCTCGCCCACTCAGCGCGTCGGGCAACGCGCCGAGCAGCGAGCCAAAGAGCTGCTCGAAGCCGCCGGCGTCCTGATCGTAGGCCAAAACCTGCGCTGCAAAGCCGGTGAAATCGACCTGATTGGCCTGGATCGGACGGTGCTGGTCTTTATCGAGGTCCGGCATCGGCACGATTCACGGCACGGGGGCGCAGCGGCCAGTGTAAACCGCGCCAAGCAGCAACGCCTGATTCGCAGCGCCCATTACTTTTTGCCAGCGCTTGGCCGCCAGCACTTTGGCGGGGCCGTTCCCGTTTGCCGCTTCGATGTTGTGACCGTGGAACCTATGGGCATAAACTGGATCAAACAGGCGTTTACGATAGGCTGAACCCTCTGTAAGCCGTTACGTCCGTTGACATTGTTTTTGATCGAACATGAGATAATACCGGCTATGGATATGACATCACGCATGATCTCGCACTTCGACGATGCCATCGATACGATGAAGGCCAGTTCCAAAACGCTTGCAGGCCCGCTGGCGGCCGGGGTCGATCTGCTCTTTAGCGCCGTAACCGGAAACGGCAAGATCCTTGCCTGCGGCAATGGAGGCTCGGCAGCCGACGCCCAGCACTTCATCGCCGAACTGGTGGGCCGTTTCGAACGCGACCGTCTGCCGCTGGCCGGTGTCGCGCTCAACACCGATACCTCCATCCTGACGGCTGTGGGCAACGACTACGGCTTTGATGCCATCTTCGAACGCCAGGTAAGCGCCCTGGGTCAGTCCGGCGACGTTCTCGTGGCCATCTCCAGCAGTGGCAACTCTCCCAACATTCTGCGCGCAATCGAGGCGGCCCACGAGCGCGACATGCCGGTTCTTGCGCTTACTGGCAAAGGCGGGGGCAATATCAGCGCGCTACTCTACGAAACCGACATCCACTTATGCGTCCCGCACGAGCGCACCATGCGCATTCAGGAAGTCCACATCCTGCTTCTGCATGCCCTGTGTGACGGTATTGACGCCTTGCTACTGGGAGACACCCTCTAATGCCTACCTTCACACGACGCGCCCGTTCTCTTCTAGTGGCCTCGATGGCCGCAGTCACCCTTTGTACGCTGCCGGGCTGCGGCGTTCTGTTCCTGGGGGGAGCGGCCACCGGCGCGGCGGTGGCGGTCGATCGCCGCACCGCTGGTCAACAGCTCGAAGACAAAACCATTGAGCTCAAATCCGCCAACCTGATGCGTCAGCTGGTAGGCGACAAAGGACGCATCAATTCCACGTGTTATGAAGGGCAGCTGCTGCTTACCGGAGACGTGCCTACCGACGCGATCAAGCAGCAGGCCGAACAAACGGCGGGCACCATCCAGAACGTCAAAAAAGTTGTCAACCAACTGCGGGTGGGCGATATCACGCCCCTCAGCGTGCGCTCCAACGACACCTGGATTACCTCCAAGGTCATCGCGTCGCTAATCGACACGAAGGGGGTCCCGACCCGCACCATCACGGTTACAACCGAGCGTGGCGTGGTGTATCTGCTGGGCAAAGTGACGCCAGACGAAGGCAGCCGCGCCGCCACGGTCGCGTCCGATGTAAGTGGCGTCAATAAAGTAGTAAAATTATTCGATATCGTCTCGCCCGAGAGCCTGCAACAACGGCAATCGCCCGCCCCCGTGCAAGACATTACGGCAGCTCCCAGTTCAACCGCGGCGCCAGACGCTAAAACCTCCGGCGGTGCTCAAGCGATGCCTATCAAATGAAAAAAGTCCTGATCTCTCTGGTCGTCGTCATCGCCTTGGGCGGTGTGGGTGTGTGGCAATTCGCGGGGGCAACCAAGATCGCCCCCGATGTCACATTCGTCTCGCTTACTGGGCAAAAAATCACCCCGGCCGATCTGCGCGGCAAAGTGGTGCTGGTCAAATTCTGGGCCACCAGTTGCGTTACCTGCATCCAGCAAATGCCCGACATGATCAAAACCTACGATGCTCTTGCTCCCAAGGGCTTTGAGGCTATCGCGGTGGCGATGCAATACGACCCGCCCAACTATGTACAGAACTATGCACAGACCCGCAAGCTGCCGTTCCCGGTCACCATCGATGCGCAAGGCCAGATTGCCAAGGCCTACGGCAATATCAGCCTGACTCCCACCGCGTTTCTCATCGACAAACAAGGGCACATCATCAAGCGCTATCTGGGCAACTACGATAAAGTCGCGTTCATGAACACGGTCAAAAAAGCATTGGCCGGCTGAACACAACACACTGCCGCCCCCCAACCCGAGACCGCGCCTCTCGGGTTTTTTATAAGCCCTTTCATTTCGCCGCCATGAACACACCGTACTCTCCTGAAACACTGCCGCACACGTCTACCGTCAAGGCCGATGTCTTATCGGAAGCCTTGCCTTATATTCGCCGATTCCATGGCAAAACCGTTGTCATCAAATACGGTGGCAACGCCATGACCGAAGACCAACTGCAGCGCAGCTTCGCGCACGACGTGGTTCTGCTCAAGCTGGTAGGGCTCAATCCCGTTGTCGTGCACGGCGGCGGCCCGCAAATCAACAGCGCGCTCAAGCGCATAGGCAAGGAAGGCACCTTCGTCCAGGGTATGCGCGTCACTGACGCTGAAACCATGGAAGTGGTCGAATGGGTGCTGGGCGGCCAGGTGCAACAAGACATCGTGATGATGATCAATGAAGCAGGCGGCAAGGCGGTCGGGCTGACCGGCAAGGACGGCTGCCTCATCCAGGCCAAAAAGAAAATGCTGGCCGACAAGGAGCGCCCAGGCCAATGGCTCGACATCGGTTACGTAGGCGACATCACCCGCATCGAGCCGGCAGTGGTCAAGGCGCTGCAAGACGATCAATTCATCCCGGTCATCTCCTCGATAGGCTATGGTGAAGACGGCACCGCTTACAACATTAATGCCGATGTGGTCGCAGGCAAAATGGCCGAAGTGCTCGGCGCAGAAAAGCTTGTCATGATGACCAACACACCGGGCGTACTGGATAAAAACGGCAATCTATTGCGCAGCCTATCGGCCCAGACCATAGACGAACTGTTCGAAGATGGCACTATTTCCGGCGGCATGCTGCCAAAGATATCCTCGGCGCTCGATGCCGCGCGCAATGGCGTCACATCCGTCCACATCGTCGATGGCCGGGTACCCCACTGCCTGTTGCTCGAAATCCTGACCGATCAAGGGGTAGGAACCATGATCAGTTCGCACTAATTGCGTTCGGATCCGAATGGAATGCAGGCTCAACGGCCTCCCATGACTCCCCGACATCCGCGCAGCGGCAACCGCTCATGGTCGGCAGCCAATGAAACGATCTGGCTGTTCGATCTGGACAACACGCTGCACGATTCGTCGCGAGCCATATTCACGGCCATCAACCAAAGTATGACAGCCGCTGTGATGCAAAGCCTGAACCTCGATCTGGACACAGCGACGCAGTTGCGCACGCGCTATTGGAAACAATACGGGGCAACGGTCATCGGCATGGTGCGCCACCACGGAGTCAATGCCGAAACATTCCTGAACCTGAGCCACGGATTCGAGATTGCGCCCCTGGTGCATTCCGAACACGGCCTGGCCGCCAAGCTGCGGCGTCTTCGCGGGCGGAAAATACTGCTCACCAACGCGCCGCGCAATTATGCGCGCGAAGTATTGAAAACACTGGGAATCCTGCATCAGTTCGATGGCATGTGGTCGATCAATCACATGCGGCTGCAAGGCCGGATCAAACCCAAACCCTCGCCTTCGCTGATGAAGCAGGTGCTGGCGCGCCTGGGCGCGCCAGCCGCGCGGGTTGTGCTGGTCGAGGACACACTGAAAAACCTGAAAACCGCGCGCCAAGTCGGCATGCGAACGGTTCACGTCTTTCATCCCGGCACGCCTTTTTCAGGAAAACACCGCGGACGCGATAGTTACGTGGGCTTGCGAGTCAATTCGGTTGGCGACCTGCTGAGCGGCCGCCGGCCTGTGCGCGGTTCCTGATGCACAGACGTACCCGTCAAATGTTCGGTAATTCTGTTAAGACGCCACAGGGCGAGGGGCGCGGCACAGTCCGGCCCGTCCAGCGGTCGTGGCGCTACGCGCCCCGACTGCCCGGGTCTGCCTCGCCCTGCGGCTGCGCTGATGAAGTGCACCAGGGGATGGGTGGGGGCGGCGGGTGTTTGGTCGATTGGCTCTACGGGCAACGTGATGGAGGCATGCTGCGGGCAAGAGGCCTGCCGCGTGGCAAGTAAGGTCCGAGCATACGTGACTGGAGCCGTCTATTGAGGCTGGGGCTGGGGCTGGGCCGGCCCAGCCCCAGCCTCAATAGACGGCGTGTTCAGATACCAAACCATCCAGTGCTGGATACAGTCGCTACGGCCTGGCGCCGCAGACAGAGCAGGCCGGATCGCGCTGGAATCTGACTTCGCTCCAGTGCATGTTGCGAGCGTCCAGGCATAACAAGCGCCCGACCAGCGGGCTGCCTACTCCCGTCAGAATCTTGATCGCTTCGGCCGCCTGCATGCTGCCGATAATCCCTACCAAAGGCGCCAGGACGCCCGTTGTCGCGCAGCTTAGCTCAGAGGCGCCATCACGCTCGGGAAACAGACAGTGATAGCAAGGCGCATTGGCGTCGCGCAGATCGAAAACGCTGACCTGCCCATCAAACCGAATGGCGGCCCCCGACACCAGCGGCTTGCCATGCGCCACGCAGGCGCGATTGATGGCGTGGCGTGCGGCGAAATTATCGGTGCAATCCAGCACCAGATCCACTCCGGCAACCCTGTCATCGAGCTGCTCGTCGGCAAGCCTGGACACACAGGCCTGAACCTGCACATCGGAATTGAGCTCTGCGAGCATCTGCCGGCCCGATTCGGCCTTGGGCCATCCTAAACGAGCTGTGGTATGCAAAATCTGGCGCTGTAAATTGCTCAGTTCGACCACGTCATCATCAGCCAGAATAATTTGCCCGACCCCGGCCGAAGCCAGGTAAAACGCAGCCGGAGAGCCCAACCCTCCGGCACCGACAATCAGCACGCGCGATGCCAGCAACCGCTCCTGGCCTTCGATACCCAGCTCGTCGAGCAGAATATGGCGGGCATAGCGCAACAGTTGCGGGTCGTCCATTAATGGACCTCGATGACCCCATTGGGAGTGATTCTGAACCGCTCTATCTTTTGCACTGCAGGCGGCGCGGTGGGGGCGTGAGCCCCCCCCTGTGGTTTCACTTCAGTTTTTTTTTCAGCCGTTGCAGGTTTGCCTGCTGCGCCGGATTTATCGGCTGGCTTGGCGTTATCGGGCGACGCGCCCGGCTTTTTGGTCGCGGCTAAAACCAGGCCTGGCTCGATTTTGTATACCTTGCGGCCTTCCAGATAATTGACCGCCTGGCGCAACTGGAAGTCGTCCGTGCCGCCGAACTCGAACATCTTGGGCTCGACCTTGGGCTTGCTCGCCTCTTTTTCCTTGTCGGCGCTTTCGTTGCTGACTGCGCTATTGAGCAAATGGTGTTTCAGGTCGACTTCACGCGGCAAACGGAACAGATTGCCCTGGGGAGTATCGTCCACCGTGATGTCGGGCTCGATGCCGGTCACCTGAATCGAGCGACCGCTTGGCGTGTAGTAACGCGCCGTTGTCAGCTTGATTCCGGTATCGTCGCTTAGAGGCAGCACGCTTTGCACCGAACCCTTGCCGAAGGTGCGGTTACCCATGACTTTTGCGCGCTTGTGATCCTGTAGCGCGCCCGTCACAATCTCGGAGGCCGATGCGGAACCTATATTGGCCAGCACGACCATAGGCACTTTTTTGGTCCACGCGGGAAGCGTCGACACGCCTTCGGCCGATTTGGCGAAATATTGGTGATTGGACGACGGCACACGGCCTTTGGTGGCTACCACCAGATCGCTGGGCTTGAGGAACGCCGACGAAACGCCAATGGCGCTATCGAGCAGGCCGCCCGGGTCGTTACGCAAATCGAGCACCAGCCCCTTGGGTGCGCCCTTCTCGCCCAAAGCGCGCAATTGCTTGACCAGATCAGCGACCGTGGTTTCCTGGAATTGCGAAATACGCACAAAGGCGATATTGCCGGGCAGCATTTTGCTGCGTACGCTACGCACCTTGATCAGATCACGCACAATAGTGAACTTAAGGGGCTTGTCTTTGCCTTCGCGCTTGATCGTCAGCTCGATAGATGTCTTGGGCGCGCCGCGCATGAGCTTGACCGCCTCGTTCAGTGTCATCCCCTTGGTCGGCTTGCCATTGATTTCCGTAATCAGATCGCCCGCCAGTATCCCGGCTCGGGCCGCAGGCGTATCTTCGATAGGAGCAATGACCTTGGGCATGCCGTCTTCACTGCCGATCTCGATACCCAACCCTCCAAAGCCGCCCTGGGTAATTTGCTCCATTTCCTTGAAGGCCTCTGGATCAAGATAGACCGAGTGCGGATCGAGGTCGGAGAACATGCCCTTGATGGCGTCGTTGATAAGCACCTTATCAGACATAGGCTCGATATAGCTGCTTTTTATCGCGGAAAAGACGTTCGCGAACTGCTGCAATTCTTGAAGCGGAAGCGGCTGATTGCGCTGCGCTGCCGCAGAGATGCCCAGGCTAAGCAGGATTCCGCCTGCCAAACCCAGGCCTACCAAACCAATACTGCCAAACTTGCGAGTGCCCATGCACATTCCCGGATAAATTTTAAGGTCGTCGATCAGACGACCAACGCAAGGCAAATAGTACCTAAATTAATGACTCAGCCAAAGCAGAGGATTCACCGGCGTGCCCTGATGCCGGATTTCGAAGTATAGACCGGACTCCACTTGTCCGCCGGTGGCCCCCACTGTAGCAATGGTTTCCCCCGCGTGAACAAAGTCGCCCACGCGCTTCAGAAGGCTCTGGTTATAGGCGTAAATAGTAAGATACTTGTCGCCATGATCGACAATCATGATATTGCCAAAGCCGCGTAGCCAATTGGCATACACGACACGCCCGTCCGCGACGACATGCACTGGCGTGCCGACAGCGGCTCGCAGCACAATGCCGCGCCAGAGTCCGCCGTCGGGGCGTCCCATGCCAAAACGACCCTGCACCTCGCCCTGAACCGGGTAGCGCAGGCCTTTCTTCAAGCCGCTGCCCCCAAGCGCCTGTGCACCTTGGGCCGTGGGCGCTTGCGCGGCGGGCACTGGCTTGGCCTTGTCGGCTTCGCGCGCCGCCTGCTCGGCCACACGCGCCTGGGCACGGGCCTGTTCGACCTGCTCGCGAGCCTTCTTCGCGTCCTGCTCATCCCGTTCGTTTTGCGCCTGTTCCTGGGCTTGGCTGGCCGCAAGCTGCGCCTGACGGGCCGCTTCCTGCTGGCGTTGGATCGCGCGCTTGCGCTCCAACGCCTGGCGGCGAGCTTCCTGGGCGCGACGCTGCGCCTCGGCGCGTCGTTGTTCCTGGGCGAGACGCTCCGCTTCCCGTTGTTGGGCAATAGCCGCATCCAGGCCAGTGATGAGCTTGCCCAGACGCTGGTCGTTATGCTCCAGGGTTTGCGCCTGGCTCCGCTGCACCTTCAACTGCGACTCGATCTTCACCAGAACCTGCTGGCGCGCCAGTTTTTGCTCTTCGAGCGATTTTTTCTGGGCCTGCACCTCGTGCGCAACGGCCTCTATTTCTTTATTGCGAGCTTCCGACCGGGCTTGCAACTGCGCCAACTGATCAATGGCGCTGCGTATCGCCTTGACGGTTTTCGTCCTGGCCTCGGAGATATACCCCAGATAGCCCAGTTCGCGCCCTATCATCTGTGGATCATCGCCCGACAGCAATGCCGTCCAGGGCGACAGGCCGCTCGCATACTGAGCCCTCAGCTGATCGGCCAGCTCGCTCTGGCGTTGCGTCAATAACTGCTTTTGCTTGACTGTTTGGCCGGCAATGTCGGCCAGATCGGCCTGGGCGTCGCGCTTTTGCCGCGCCAGTTCGTCCAGTCGCCGGTTGATAGAGGAAATAGCCGATTCGGATGCTTTCAACTCATCGGCCGCATCGCGCCGCGACGATTCCTGACCATCGATTTCTTTTTGCACGCGAGCAATGCGCGACTGCAGCTCGGCCCGCTGCTTGCGAGCCTGCGCCTGTCGGGCAGCTAGCATCGCCGCCGAGTCTGCAGCGTACGCCGCCGCAGACCAGCCCGCGCACAAGGTCAGCAAAGCTGCACCAAGCAAACGCCGCATGCTAATTCTTTTTCGCTTTGCCCTGGGCCGCCACCGCGGCCATGGCTGCTTGAATTTCGACTGGATCTCCCAGATAGTAATGACGAATAGGATGCAGCTCGTCGTCCAGCTCGTAGACCAGCGGCTGACCTGTCGGTATGTTCATATTTACAATATCGTCGTCAGAGACGCCATCCAGATGCTTGACCAGGGCGCGCAGGCTATTGCCATGGGCCGACACCAGAACGCGGCGCCCGGCGCGAATCGCCGGCATGATCGACTCGTTCCAAAAGGGAACCACGCGCTCTACCGTGTCTTTCAGGCATTCGCTGCGCGGCAGCTTGTCGGCGGCAATTTTGGCATAGCGACGATCAAAACGGGGGTGGCGCGGATCATCGGCAGCGAGCGGATCGGGCGCAATCGCATAAGCACGGCGCCATATCAGCACCTGCTCATCGCCATATTTGGCAGCCGTTTCGGCCTTGTTCAAGCCCTGCAAGACTCCGTAGTGGCGTTCGTTCAGACGCCAGCTAAGGCCTATCGGCGTGTACATGGCATCCATCGCATCGAGCGCAATCCACAGCGTGCGTATGGCGCGCTTGAGCACCGAAGAATAGGCCAGATCAAACTCGAAGCCATTGCGTTTGAGCAGTTCGCCGGCCTCCCGGGCCTGGCTGCGTCCGGTTTGTGTCAGATCAACGTCCGTCCAGCCGGTGAACCGGTTATCAAGATTCCACTGGCTTTCGCCGTGACGCATGAGCACAAGTTTATGCATGGTAAAAACCGCCTAAAAGATGAATTATCTTCTCCATTTTATAATTGTCTTGTTCGACTCTTATTCCAAGAGTCAATTCGGGGCTCATCGTGGACTTTCTTTTCAGCCAAAACAATCTATACATTTTAATTATCGCCCTGCTCTCGGGAGGTATGTTGTTATGGCCAAACCTGCGTAATAGCCACGGCAGCAACGGGCTCAGCGTGCCCGAGGCCGTGCAGCTGGCCAACCAGAAACAGGCTGTCTTCATCGACGTTCGAAGCGCCGAACAGTTCAAGACAGGCAGCATCCCGCAGGCGCGCAACTTGCCAGCGACCGAGATCCAGGAAAAACTCGCGTCCCTGCCCAAAAACAAGCCCATTATCGTCGTATGCGATCAGGGCCGCGACTCGGCGCGCGTGGCGGCCCTCTTGCGCAAGCAAGGTGTGGCCGACGTCTTTAGCCTGGATGGAGGCGTGCGCAACTGGGCCAGCGGCGGCCTGCCATTAAGTAAGAAGACCTGAGTCTCGGTTTTCACTATGGCACCCACAAGGCACTATGGCACCCACAAGGGGTGCCGCTACATTCAGAAGACCGCTACATTCACAAGACCGCTACA
>SCRC01000097.1 GCA_004297945.1 Candidimonas sp.
TTTGAGCGTAGCCGCGCCAGCGGCGTAGCGAGTTTGGCCCGACGCCCGCCTGGACGAGGCAGATCCGGATCAAGCACGCCGTGCCGGCCCGGCCCCGCCCCCATAGACGGCGCCTTCAGAGACCCAAACGTCCAGCCAAATACCCAACCGTCCCACCAAATACCAAAAATCCCGTGCTGTATACCGGTTGAGCAAAAATGCTTAGCGGCTCAGCCCCCGGGCGCTAATGGGCCACACCGCCTCGACCTGCTGGCCCCGCAACACCACGATCGAGTCATGCAGATTAAAGGTGGGATCGCAATGCCCGGGAATCAGACGCACCTGAGCGCCCAGAGCGGGGCGGCTCTTCACATTTGAAGCCTGCAAAATGGTGTGCTCATCATTGATGGCCAGACAGCACCAACCGCTTGCCGCATCGGCCGGTTGAGGCAATCCGCTTTCGGCGCTGGTTGACTTCAAGCCTACATCGACGATTGCCCGTTCGTGCGTGGGGGTGCTCATCACCGTGCCCAGCAAAAACAAGCTGTGCTTGAACGATAGCGCCTCGCCCCAATCATTGCTGGCGTAATCACCGTCCATAAAGGGGTACGAGCCGGCCTGGATTTCTGTATAAACCTTGCTCTGCACATCGAAAGCCGCCGTTCCTGTGCCTCCACCCGTAACGATCGGACACGGGATCCCAGCGCGTTCAAAAGCATCCAGATAAGCCCGAATCGTTTGCAGCGTTTTGTCGCAGGATTTTTTCCGCTGATCCAGCGAGCGCTTGTGCTGCAAGCCGCCGTGATAGGCTTGCAGGCCCGCGAACTCGATATTGGGCAACCGCTGCGCAAGCCGCGCCAACGCCAGCGCCTCATCGGGGGTTTGCACCCCGCAACGCTTCTGCCCCACATCGATTTCCACCAGAACCGCTATCGTCGCGGATTCCACCTTCATGGCGATCGACAACGCATTAAGGGCCTGCGCATGATCGACGCATACACTGAGCCTGGCCTGCCGGGCCAGGCGCGCCAACAGCGCCAGTTTGGCCGTACCCACCACCTCATTGCTGATGTGAATATCGCGCACGCCGGCGGCCAGGAACGGCACGGCTTCGCTGACCTTCTGGCAGCATATGCCCTGCGCGCCCAGGGCGATCTGGCGCAAAGCGATTTCGGGGCATTTGTGAGCCTTGGCATGCGGACGCAACGCCACGCCATTGCGTTCAGCCAGAACCTGCATGGTGCGCAAATTTTCTTCGAATGCGTCCAGATCCAGTATCAAGCTGGGCGTATCAATGTCGGCTACCGCGTCGCCCACGCGCGCCGCCGGCGGCAAGGGCACACCCACTGCCCGCTTCTGCTCTTCCATAAATCGCACTCCCGTGTGTTATAGAGTAGCGGCCTGTGGCGCCCGCCCCGATATTTTTCTTGTGAAACGCAAGATTTAACATCTTTTGGAACAAATGGATAGCGCAACGTCATGTTTTTCCGACCGAGTTGCTCAGGATTCCAAATCGGCGTACAGTCGATTCTGACTTTACCGGTTAACCCTTAATTATCCGTTGACTCCGTAGAGGGCAACCTAAATCGCCATGTTCGATATATTGGTTTATTTATTCGAAAATTACTACACGCCTCAGGCGTGCCCGGAAGCTGACATTCTGGCGCACAAACTGGCGGCGGTAGGCTTTGAACACGACGACATCGATGAAGCGCTCGGCTGGTTGTACGGCCTGGCTCAAACCACCGAGCAGTGTGTCGAGCTTGCGCGCAGCCCGCAAAACGACAGCCTGCGCGTCTATACCGAATACGAATACCAGACCCTGGGCACCGAAGCCATAGGCTTCATCAGTTTCCTGGACAACTCTGACGTATTGCCCGCCGTGCTGCGTGAAATCGTTATCGACCGCGCACAGGCCGCCAACGAATCACCCATTTCGCTCGAAAAGATAAAGATCATTGCCCTCATGGTGCTCTGGAGCCAAGAGGCCGAGATCGACCATCTGGTTCTCGAAGAACTGCTTACCGACGACCAGTCGCGGCTATCCCACTAAAGCCCGCGCATCGGGCGCCCGTTTCGGGCTCCACAGCCATGCACAGTTATACCGGCCGCTTCGCCCCCAGCCCCAGCGGCCCGCTGCACGCGGGGTCGCTCGCGGCCGCGATGGCCAGCTATCTGGATGCGCGCGCTCATCAGGGCAGGTGGCTGCTGCGCATTGAAGATATCGACACCCCTCGCGTCGTACCGGGCGCCGACCAGCGCATTATGGAGCAACTTCAGGCTCTGGGCATGCGATGGGACGAGGCGGTGGTCTGGCAGTCGCACCGCCATGCGGCCTATCAGGCGGCCTTTGACGCTTTGGCCAGGCAAGGCCTGGTTTACGGGTGCGCGTGTACGCGCAAGGATTTGCTGGCGGGGGTTGATCGGGGAGGCTACGGCGATGGGGGGATGGCGTCGGTGGCGTCGATGGCACCCACAAGGGGTGCCGCTACGGGTGCCGCTACGGGTGCCGCTACGGGTGCCGCGGCAGGTGCCGATGCCGCCCCTTATCGAGGTACTTGCCGCAATGGTCTGCCGCCTGGCCGGACGGCGCGGGCGTGGCGCTTGCGGGTAGCCGCCGGAATCGAACGGTTCGACGATCGCTGGGTGGGACCCCAGCAACAGGACGTGGAGCACGAGGTGGGCGATTTCATTCTGAAACGCGCCGACGGCCTATGGGCCTATCAGCTGGCCGTCGTCGTCGACGATGCAAACCAAGGCATCAGCGATATTGTTCGGGGCGCTGATCTGTTAAGTTCCACCGCCCGCCAACAGATGCTGGCGCGTTACCTGGGCAGCGCCTTCCCGCGGGTCATGCATGTGCCGCTCGTAATCGACGGGCAGGGTCGCAAACTATCCAAACAGAACCATGCCCCGGCCATGGACTGCGCTCGTCCGCTGGCAACGCTCAACACCGCATGGCAGCACTTGGGCTTCGAGGCCTTGCCCGTATCCGATACGCAGGCGTTCTGGTCAACAGCGCAATATAGGTGGGCAGCGCGCTTCTCTATTGCATGATTCCAACGATCCGCAAGGCTTCCGATTGGCGCCGGGCAAGCCCAAAATACCGTTCGCACTACAATCAGCCATGAAAGCAAAGGCACAGCCCCCTGCACAAACACCTCGCAGGCATGGGCGAAAGCGTTGTTTTTCGGAAGGATTCCGCCCGGTTTAGGGCAAAGGATTGGATTTTTTGACGGCTCTGGACTTGCACAGTGCGATTATCCGCTCGTATCATCCGCGCTACGACCGTCGAAATGAAGTCACTGGAAATTCATGAACAAAACGCTGATTATTGCCGAAAAGCCGTCGGTTGCCCTGGACATATCCCGCGCTTTAGGGGGGTTTACCCGGGACGGCGACTATTTTGAAAGCGAGCAATTCGTGCTCGCCTCCAGCGTAGGCCATCTGCTGAGCCTGGTCGCACCCAACGATCCGGTGCGCGGCAAATGGAGTTTTGCCCATCTGCCCGTGATTCCACCCCAGTTCGAACTTGGGCCTACCGATAAACGGTCGGCCGAACGGCTCAAGCTTCTGGTCAGGTTGCTCAAGCGCAAGGACGTGCACGCTACCATCAACGCCTGCGACGCCGGACGCGAGGGCGAGCTGATTTTCCGCTACATCGTGCAATATTCGGGCGTCAAGAAGCCCATACAGCGCCTGTGGCTGCGTTCCATGACGCAGTCAGCCATCCGCGAAGCCTTCGCCAACTTGCGCGACGACGAGGATTTAAAGCCACTGGAAGCGGCGGCCCGATCACGGGCGGAGGCCGACTGGCTGGTCGGCATCAATGGCACGCGGGCCATGACCGCGTTCAATAGCAAGGATGGTGGCTTTTTCAAAACCCCGGTGGGCCGTGTGCAAACACCCACGCTGGCCATCGTGGCCGAGCGTGAAGATCGTATCCGCGCATTCGTATCGCGCGCCTACTGGGAAGTTCACGCCACCTTTGTCGCAGCGGCGGGTTTTTATACCGGGCGCTGGTTCGACCCCAAGTTCACCAAAGATGAAACCGACCCCGAGCAGCGCGACGCGCGGCTATGGTCGCAGACTGCAGCCCGCACTATTGTCGCAGCCTGCCGCAACCAGACCGGCCGGGTCAGCGAAGAGTCCAAACCGTCAACGCAGTTGTCGCCCGCGCTGTTTGACCTGACCTCATTGCAGCGCGAAGCCAATTCACGTTTCGGCTTCTCGGCCAAAACCACGCTGTCGCTGGCTCAAACTCTATACGAACGCCACAAGGCACTGACCTATCCGCGTACCGATTCGCGTTACCTGCCCGACGATTATCTGCAAACCGTCCGGCAAACCATGCAGGCGCTGTCCGAAGGTGGCTCGGCTGCGGCGGCCAGCGTTCGGCCCTTTGCCTCCACCGTGTGCAAAAATGAATGGGTCAAACTCAATCGGCGGATTTTCGACAGCAAAAAGGTGTCGGATCACTTCGCCATTATTCCTACGCTGCAGATTCCGCGCGACCTGAGCGACGCCGAAGGCAAAATCTACGAACTCATTACCCGGCGTTTTCTGGCGGTGTTTTTTCCGGCGGCCGAATTTCACCTTACAACACGCATCACCGAAGTCTCGGGGCACCATTTCAAAACCGAGGGCAAGGTGCTTGTTAAACCGGGCTGGCTGGCAATTTACGGCCGCGAAGCACAAGGTGACGAAGCCAGTCTGATTGCGGTCGCCCAAGGCGAAGTCGTCAAGACCGACGAAATCGAGGCCAAGGAACTAGTCACCAAGCCGCCCGCGCACTATAACGAAGCCACCTTGCTGTCGGCGATGGAAGGGGCAGGCAAACTGGTCGACGACGAGGCGCTGCGCGAGGCCATGTCCGAACGTGGTCTGGGCACCCCGGCCACGCGTGCCGCCATTATCGAAGGCCTGCTGAACGAAGGCTATTTGCGCCGCGAAGGGCGTGACCTGATCGCCAGCGCCAAAACACGCCAGCTCATGACCCTGCTTTCAGGCCTGGGCGTGAACGAATTGACCTCTCCCGAACTGACAGGCGAATGGGAGCACCGGCTCAAGCAAATCGAACATCGCGAGCTCGACCGCGAAGCCTTCATGCGCGAGATCGCGCAAATGACCCAGGTCATTGTGAAACGCGCAAAAGAATACGAGCGCGATACCGTGCCCGGCGACTACACCACGCTTTCCACGCCCTGCCCCAAATGCGGCGCCGTTGTTAAAGAGAATTACCGCCGTTACGCGTGCACTAACTGCGACTTCTCTATCGGCAAGCACCCGGGCGGACGCACCTTCGAAATCGCGGAAGTCGAAGAACTGCTCAGCAAACGCACACTGGGCCCGTTGCCCGGATTCATCAGCAAAATGGGCCGGCCATTCGCCGCTCTTTTGCGGATTACCGACGAATACAAACTCGAATTCGATTTCGGCCAGAACGACGAAAAGGACAGCGAACCCGTCGATTTTTCAGCGCAAAGCCCATTGGGGGCGTGCCCCAAATGCGGCAACCATGTTTATGAGCATGGAATGAACTATGTATGCGAGAAGTCGGTGGGGCCGGACAAAAGCTGCGACTTCCGCTCCGGAAAAATGATTCTGCAACAGGAAATTTCCCCCGAGCAAATCCGCAAGTTGCTGACCGAAGGCAAAACAGATCTGCTCGCCGGCTTTGTCTCCAGCCGCACCAACCGCAAATTCAAGGCCTTCCTGGTCAAACAGGAGAGCGGCAAAATCGGTTTCGAATTCGAGCCCCGGCCTGAAAAGCCAGGCCGTAAAACTGCGGCCAAGACGGCAACTAAACCAGCCGCAAAAACGGCAAGCAAGGTCGGGACGAAACGAGCGACGAAAACGGCAAGCGACGCTGACAGCGACACCGATCAAGCCAAAGTCGGCGCAGCAAACGATAAAAAGGCCGTCACCAAAACGGCGGTGAAGAAAACAGTCAGGAAAACCACCAAAACCACCCGGAAAACCGCAGCGAAAACGGCTACAACGGGCGCCCGGAAAACCGCTGGCAAAACCGCCGCAAAAAAGGCCGTTACGCAAACGACGGGGCTTTCCAGCGCTGCGGCGGAGGATGATCCACCGTTTTGATCGGGGTAAAACCTTTGGCAGGTACGTTGTTGTAGCGGCAGGTACGTTTTTGTAGCGGCACCCCTTGTGGGTGCCATCCAACCGTACGCACTTCCCGACCTTACTTCAATGACACACATGGCACCCACAAGGGGTGCCGCTACATGACACGCAGCCACCCACAAGGGGTGGCGCTACATCACGCCCGCCTCAATCTTCCACATACCAGGTGTCTTCCGACAGCATGACCTGCTGATGGCCGTAGCCGGCGGGCATCATGGGGAAGCAGTTTTCCTGCGCCAGCACCACCACATCCAGAAAGAATGGGCCGGGATAGGCCAGACATTGCGCCAGGGCATCATCGAGCTGCGCGGGATCCTCGACTCGTGCTGCTCCCCAGCCGAAGGCCTTGGCCAGGGCCACGAAATCAGGCAGCGAGGCGTTGTAGCTATGGCTGTAGCGGCCTTCATGTATCAACTCCTGCCACTGACGCACCATCCCCATGTGACCGTTATTGCATAGCACGACCTTGATCGGCGTTTGATGCTGGGTGGCGCTGGCCAACTCCTGGATATTCATCAGTACCGAAGCGTCGCCGCTCACGCAGACAACCAGCTTGTCGGGATGAGCGATCTGGGCACCGAAGGCTGCAGGCACACCGTATCCCATGGTGCCCGCACCGCCCGAGGTCAGCCAACGGTTGGGGCGATTGAATTTGATGTATTGCGCGGCCCACATCTGATGCTGGCCCACGTCGGTAGAGATAATGGCGTCGGCGCCGGTCAAGGCATGATCTATCCGCTGCATCAAATGCTGCGGCAAAATATGCTCGGTCGACGGCACCACTTTCAAACAGTCCTGCGCGCGCCACACGCCTATGCGCTGCCACCAGGCGTCAAGGCGGTCGGCGGGCAGGTCGCCCTGCCCCAGCTCTTTGCGCAAGGCGCGCAACATGGGATAGCAATCGCCCACCATCGCGACGTCGGCGCGCACGACCTTGTTGATGGAAGCGGGATCAATGTCGATATGGATTTTGCTGGCGTGTGGGCAGAAATCTGACAGCCGGCCTGTGATCCGGTCGTCGAAACGCGCACCTGCGCACACGATCAAATCGGCATGATGCATGGCCAAGTTAGCTTCCAGCGTGCCATGCATGCCCAGCATCCCCACAAACAGAGGGTCGTCAGCCGGGAAGGCGCCCAGCCCCATCAGCGTCAGGGTGCACGGCGCACCCAATTTCTGCACCAGACTTGTAAAGGTCTGGCATGCGTCTATGCCTGAATTGACGAGGCCGCCGCCGCCATAGAATACGGGCCGTCGGGCATTGGCGATCAGGGCTGCCGCTCTTTTGACAGCAGCCTCGGCCACCGGGCTTGCCGCCTCGATGCCGTCAGACGGATTGGCGCCTTCGCTTTGAGTAAAGTCCGCAGGCACCAGAGCAATCTGGATGTCCTTGGGGAAGTCGAGCAATACCGGGCCGGGCCGTCCGTGAGTCGTCAGGCGATAGGCCTTGGCGACCAAGGCGGCCACATCTTCGCTGCGCCGAATCTGCGCATTCCATTTCGTGACAGGGCGCGAAATGCCCACGGCATCGCACTCCTGAAACGCATCAGTGCCGATCGCGCCGGTGGCCACTTGACCGCTTATGCACAAGACAGGAATGGAGTCGCACAAGGCATCGAGCAGCCCCGACGTAGTATTGGCCATACCGGGCCCGGAGGTGACCACGACCACGCCAGCGCGGCCGGTAGATCGCGCATAACCCTCGGCCGCATGCATGGCCGCCTGTTCGTGTCGCACCAGCACATGATGGATGCGAGGCTCGGAATAGAGCGCATCGTAAAGGGGCAGCACCGCCCCCCCCGGATAGCCGAAAATGGTATCGACGCCATGGTCGATCAGGGTTTGCAACAGGATTTGCGCGCCGGTGCGGCTGGGTGCTTCAATAGAAGTATTCACGAGATGATTGAATGATCACAAATAAGATGCGCTATTGTCGCGTATTATCCAGTCCACTGTTATTCCATTTCCACTCAACCATGCGTTTTGTCAGCTTCCTATGACCGATCCCCGCTTGCCCTGGCACACAGTCAAACAGTCCAACTTGCACGGCACAGGTGTCTTCGCGGCGCGAGACATCAAGGCCGGAGCGCGCATTATTGAATATGCCGGCAAACGCATCAGCCCTGAAAAGGCCGACGCCTTGCACCCGGTCAACCCGGACGATCCCTTCCACACCTTCTTCTTTGCCATCAGCTCGGGCAAGGTCATAGATGGCGGAGATCACGGCAACGACGCGCGCTGGATCAACCATTCCTGCGCACCCAATTGCGAGGCCCAGGAAAGCGCCAAAGGCAAGCATGTGTACATCGTTGCCTTGCGCGACATCGCGCAAGGCAACGAGCTGTTCTACGACTACGGCCTGGTCATGGATGAAAAAATTACCCCGAAACTACGTCGGGAATACCGCTGCCTGTGCGGCGCCAAAGCCTGCCGCGGCACCATGCTGGCGCTGCCGAAAAAGGCCAAATCGAAAAAGGCAGCCGGGAAAAAGCTGGAATCGAAAAAGGCAGCCGGGAAAAAGCTGGAATCGAAAAAATCTGGCGGGAAAAAATCCGTCGAGAAAAGATCTGATAAGAAAAAGCCTGGCAAGAAAAAGAAATAACGCCATGCCCGAATGGCAGCCACGAGGGCTGCCGCTACAAAAACCTGCCCGTAGCGGGTGTAGCGGCAGCCCTTGTGGGTGTCATCCACAACCCCGAAATACCGTCGCCTAAGCCGCGTGATGGCTTATCAGACCCGAACTTTCGAACCCGCCATCCACGGCAATGATCTGGCCCGTCACGTAGCTGGATTTCGTGCTGTCGAGCAGCCAGTTGGCCGTGCCGCATAATTCTTCGGGCGCGCCGTAGCGATGCATGGGAACTGCCGCGTTCCACTCCCCACGCGCCTCCTGGGTATGCATCGCCTTTACCATCGGCGTGTCGATAGGTCCGGGCGCTATCGCATTGACGCGTATGCCAAACTCGGCCAGCTCATTGGCCATGACCCGGGTCATGGTAATGATTGCACCCTTGGAGGCGCCATAAGCCGTGCGGCCGTAGCTGCCGCGTTGGCCCGACACAGAAGAGATATTAATGATCGAACCCACAGCGCGTTGCATCATCTTGTGCGATACGGCCTTGGCGACGATGAACGAGCCGATCACATTAACTTCGAGAATTTTTCGGAAAGCCGCGACCTCGGTTTGCAAGAAAGGGACTACCGCTGCAATTCCAGCGGAATTGACCAGACCGGCAACCGGACCGAACTCGGCTTCACACCGGTCTATCGCCGCAGCAACGGCGACTTCGTCTGTCACATTTACCGCTACGCCGCAAATCCGCGACGGGTCCGGCGACTGGAATTCCTTTTCAACCGCCGCCACACGCTCTGGCAGCAGATCCAGAACCAGTACCTTCCAGCCCTCTGCCAGCAACCCACGGACCAGAGCCAGGCCAATTCCGGACGCACCACCCGTTACCACCACCACATCAGACACCCTGCTCATTGTTTTCGCCTATTCGTTAATCAAGATTGCAGTCCACCCGCCTAAAACTCAAAAGACTGTTCCACCACCCACTCTTCCATGACCACTTCAATCGTCATGCAGGCGGGGTTGCGGCCCGTGACGAACTCCCCCGCGTGGATGGCTCCGAACGTATCCAAGACCGCCCCCATCAAGCGTGCGCGCGGGTTCTGAGTAGCGTCAGAAGAAATCTCGCCGCTCAGATGAAGGATTTCAACGGCCGGCCCCGGCATATCCTCATGCGTGTCCGGCCCCACGGCCACGCAGCAATGCGCCAGGCTGCCCAGGCCGCTGCGCACCAGGGCGCGCGTCAGGCCCGCCTCCATGAAGGCCTTCTCCAGGCTCTGCACCAGATCTTCATTCGGATGGATGCGCAGATAGAAAATCCGCCCTGTGTGTCCTTGTTCAATCCGGTGCATGATGTGTCTCGTGATAAGTAGGCTGGAATACAGTCGTTTTGATTTCCGGATCGATGCCGATCAGAAGGCTCAGGTAATCGAGCGCGTACAGGTAAGCCACGCCGTCTTCGCCGATAAGACAGTCCTCGGTCAGAAAATGGCCTCCGATCATGACGCCGGCCGGCGTTACTACAAAACCGTGGCAATGAATGAAGTAGCTACCCTGCTGGTCGGCGCCGACGGTGGCCCCCGACCCGATCAGTATCGATGGCTCCGATAGCGTGCGAGGCGGCGCATAAGCCGCCAGCGGCTCATCGCCGATGCCTTCCCGCGTCATGCAATAGCGCAAGCTGTCCAGTCTGAGCGCCTTGATGCTTAAAGCGGCGGCCTTGATATCAAGCGCCTTTAATGAATGAACCACCGACGCGTACAGGGTTTCACCGCGGCGCAAGGGAATCCGATACGCTTTCTGATCACGTCCGGCCAGTACATCGCGCCGGACTGGCGCAACAGGCCCAGCATGCTTTAGCAGCTGGACGCGTCCTGCTTCGGTCATCATGTCTGTCCTTTTATCTTGTGTGGATGGCAGCCACAAGGGCTGCCGCTACATGATTCACCAGTACGTTCTTGTAGCGGCTGCCCTCGTGGCTGCCAAAATCGTTGCTAATCAAAACGACACCACCATACGAATCGCTCATGGCGCAGGCAGCGCGCCGCGGGCCAGCAACTCTTGATAGACCAGCTTTTTGGTGATTTTGCCGTACCCGGATTTGGGCAGTTCGGGCCAGACCACAATCTGCCGGGGTTGCTTGTAGCGAGCGATATTTGTTTCTATCCAAGCCTGGAATGCCGCTGCATCCCATTGCGCATTGTCCTTCAGAACACAAACCATCACGCCCACCTCGCCCCATTTCGGATCGGGGACTCCCAGCACGCATACCTCCTTAATGGCGTCGTGCATAAGCACTTTCTCTTCTATCTCGCGCGGATAGATGTTGGATCCGCCCGAAATATACATATCGGACTCGCGCCCGGTAATGTAAACGTAACCTTGCTCATCCATGTGCCCCAGATCGCCGGTGCGAAACCAGCCGTCGCGAAAAGCCTTGCGATTAGCCTCGGGGTTGTCGTAGTAACCGGCAAATACGGCCGGACCGCACACGCAGATCTCGCCGGATTGATGGGCCCCCAACAACTGACCCTCGGGGCCCTGAATCGACACCTGCATGCCCGTGCGTGCAAACCCGCAAGATCCGGACCGGACCATTTGCGCATCATCGACGAAGTGCTCGCCCGCCGGCAAGAGGGTGATGTTGCCCGTCACCTCGCCCAGGCCGTAATACTGAACCAAAACCTGACCCAAGCTGGCCAGGGCACGCTTCTGATCCGCCCGGTACATGGGAGCGCCGGCATAAATAATGTGCTTGAGCGTAGAGTGATCGTAACGGTTAACGCTTTCGTGGGCGACCAGCATATTGAGGATGGTGGGCACCGTAAAAAAATTGCTGATCCGATATTCTTCCACCCAGCGCCACGCGGTTTCTGGCGAAAATTTCGGCTGGGTCGAAAGCACCGTTGCGGCGCCGCGTGCCACCTGAGCCAGGAAATGCACCCCGGCGCCATGCGACAGGGGCGCTACCACCAGGCTGGCGTCGTCAGCCCCCAGACCCGGCATCAGGTCGCATAGATGGTTGGTGATCACAAAGGCCATTTGCCCGTGGGTGAGAACCGCCGCTTTCGGCTTGCCGGTCGTGCCCGAAGTAAAAAAGAACCAGCAGGGATCATCGTAATCGACCTGTTCGGCGGGCTTCATTGGCAACGGTTTTTCGGCCAATTTGGCCGCAACCAGATCATTAATCGATTCCGGTGCAAACGAAGCCGCACCGATCCGTGCGAACAATTTCAAACCCGCGATTTGGCCAGCGTTGCCGGCATGCTGCGGAAAATCGGCATGGCAGATGAAGGCCGCAATACCCGCGCTTTGCGCCAGGTACAAAACCTCGCCGGGCGTAATGCGAAAATTGGTCGGCACCCACACCGCGCCGATGCGAAAAGTGGCCAGCATGGCTTCGAGCAATTCGCGGCAGTTGGACGAATGGATCAGAACGCGGTCGCCCTTTTCCAACCCCCTTTCCTGAAACACTAGCGCCAGCGCCCGCACTCGCTGCTCCAGTTCGCCCCATGTGGTGACGGCCTCGTCGCATATCAGCGCAGGCCGGTCTGCCAACCGGCTTGCCGTCTGGCTAGCAAAGTTGGCCAGATTCATCACCCGCCGCGACTGGGGGCGTACGCCGCCCACCGGATCGTGCAAGCCTTGCATCATTTAAGGCGCTCCAGGATGCTGACATAGTTGGCGACGGCCGCGCCGCCCATATTGAATACACCGGCCAGCCGGGCACCGGGAATCTGCATATCACCCGCCGTGTGGGTCAGTTGCATGCAGGCCATGACATGCATAGACACACCAGTGGCTCCGACCGGATGCCCCTTGGACTTGAGGCCGCCCGACGGATTGACTGGCAAGCGACCATCTTTGCGAGTGATCCCCTCTTGCACGACCCTGTAGCCCTCGCCCCTGGCCGCCAGACCCATCGCTTCGTATTCGATCAATTCCGCAATCGTGAAGCAGTCGTGCGTTTCAACCAGATCAAGGTCGTCCAGCGACAGGTGGGAGGCCTGCAGCGCCTGTCGCCAGGCGCGTGCGGCGCCTTCGAACGCAATCGGGTCGCGCCGACTGAGCGGTAAAATATCATTGACGTGCTGGCGCGCCTTAAAGCCGATGGCGCGCTGCAACTGGGCGGCGAACCCTTCATCGGCCACGACAATTGCGGCGGCACCGTCGGAAATCAGCGAACAATCGGTGCGCCGCAGAGGTTGCGCCACATAGGGGTTTTTTTCGGAAACATCGTTGCAGAAATCAAAACCCAGATCTTTGCGGATTTGCGCATAAGGGTTGCTTACGCCGTTATGATGATTTTTTGCGGCAATCATGGCGAGCTCGCGGCTTTTGTCGCCGTAGCGATCAAAATAGCTTTGCGCAATCTGGCCGAACAAGCCCGCAAACCCTCCCTCGATGCCGGCCTCTTCCTTGCGATAGCTTGCATTCAGCAAGATATCACCGATTTCCGAGTTTGGCCGGCTGGTCATTTTTTCGGCGCCTATCACCAAAGCCACGCGCCCGCGCCCCGCCTCGATGAAATCCATGGCGGTATACAAGGCGGCGGATCCGGTCGCACACGCGTTTTCAAGCCGTGTCGCCGGTACATGAGCCAGATCAGCATCGGCCAGGGCGGCCAGGGCGCCTTGGAAGTCTTGTTTTTGAAAGCCGTTATTCATCACGCCGACATAGATGCCGTCCACCTCTTTGGCCGGAATGCCGGCATGCTCAAGTGCGGCTCCCGAAACACGGGCCATCAGGGCTTCCGTATCAGGTTCGATGAGCTTGCCAAACGGGATGTGCGACCACCCGACGATGACTGCCTTGTTTGTCATGAAAAATCTCCTTGTTGCCTACGGCATGAATGAACGAAGAAACGGAAAGCCTGAAAACTAGCGGTTTGCCGCCAGTGATAGTTCAAGCTTATCGGCTTCTTTCTTAAGCAATTTGTACAGCTCAGCTTCCCGACCAGGCCCCAATCGGCCCTCAACCGTCGCAATACTTAAGGCGCCCACGACATCGCCCTGCTCGTTGCGCAGCGCCACGCCTATGCCCAGAGAGCCCGCCAGGATCAACCCCGGATTGACGGCATAGCCCTTGGCGCGCGCCTGCTCAACGAGTTCCGTCATGAGGGCACGGCTGAAATTGGGATAGGTGGCCACGATGTAATCAATATTGTGCTGTATGCAGCGGTTCACCTCGGCGTCGTCAAGCGCGGCCAGCATGGCCTGGCTGCCCGCGCCCACGCCCAGCGGGTGGCGATCTCCGGCCAGCAGCGCATGCGACTTCAAGGGATAGTCACCCTCCTCCCGAAGCACACAGACGGCATTGGTATCTTGCCGAAGCGAGAAGAAAGCCGTATCGCCGGTTTCTTGAGCCAGGCGGGAAACGTGCTTGGCCGCCACCTTATGCAAGCCGAACCGGGCGGACGCGATCAGGCCCAGGGCGTGGCACCCCGCTCCCAGATAATAGCGCCGGGTCTTGTTGTCTTGTTCGACCAGCCCTTCGGCAATCAGCGCGGTCGTAAGCCTGTGTGTAGTGGATTTAATCAACCCGGCCTGCCTGGTCAGCACAGACAGGCCGACCCCTTCGTTGCTGCCGCGGGCAATGCAGCGCAATACCTTGATGGCCCGGTGAATCGCCTGGGCACCTGAAGCTTGACGGGGCGGCGTCAGATTTTTTATCTGTTCCATATTGTGAACCCACTAAATCTGCTAATTGATTTTTATAATGATGATTTTACGTAACAGCCATTGGTTGTCAACGATTTTAAAAAAAATCTAATTATTTTAGTTCCACAAGGTAGAATTGATCTATACAATAACCTGGTTGCTAGTGCTGGCCCGAGTAGCTTGCCAGGCCGAAATACCGGAAAATACCGATAACCCCCATGTATCAACAGGCCAGACCAAGGCCCAAGGAGACAGTCAAATGACATTAAACCGCCGTTCGTTCATGCTCACTGGCGCAGGCGCTGCCTTAATTGCCACGCCACTTCAAAGCGTGCTGGCTGCAACCACCTTCCGCTACAAATACGCCAACAACCTGCCTGCTACGCACCCCATGAATATACGGGCCAAAGAAATGGCCAAAAAGATCGAAGAAGAAACAAAAGGCCGCTTCAAGCTGCAAATTTTCCCCAGCAGCCAGCTCGGTTCCGATACCGAAACCTTGAATCAATTGCGCTCGGGTGCGGTCGAATTCTTTACGCTTTCCGGGCTGATCCTCTCCACCCTGGTACCAGCCGCTGCCATCAGCGGAATCGGCTTTGCTTTCCCTAATTACGATTCCGTCTGGAAAGCGATGGACGGCGATCTGGGCGCCTACATACGCGGAGAAATCGAGAAAAGCGGCCTGGTAGTCATGCAAAACATCTGGGATAACGGCTTTCGCGAAGTCACGACCAGCAACAGGCCCATCAAAACAGCGGCCGATTTCCGCGACCTGAAAATCCGCGTGCCGGTAAGCCCATTATGGACATCCATGTTCAAGGCCCTCAAAGCGTCGCCCACCAGCATCAACTTCAACGAAGTGTATTCGGCGCTACAAACCAAAGTGGTCGACGCACAGGAAAACCCCCTGGCCATTATCCAAACGGCCAAACTCTACGAAGTGCAAAAATACTGCTCTCTCACCAATCATATGTGGGACGGCTTCTGGTTCCTGGGCAACCACGACGCCTGGAATCGTCTGCCCAAAGACATCCAGGCCATCGTCGCCAAGCATATCAACGAAGCGGGCATGAAAGAACGTGCCGATGTCGCCGGGCTAAACGACGACCTGCAGAAAAAGCTCACCAGCGAGCACTTGATATTCAATACGCCCAACACCGGCCCCATTCGCGACGAACTGCGCCAAGCGGGCTTTTACTCCGAATGGAAGAAAAAATTCGGCGATTCCGCGTGGGCCCTACTGGAGAAATCGGTCGGCACCTTAGCGTAAAGGCCGGCCGTGCTGTTGTCCGCATCCGACGCTCACTCCCCGGACGCCCATCAGCTCCGCGAAAGCCCAGCCTGGGTCACCAGGCTGGATACCCTTCTCGGATACCTGGTAGAGATCCCCGTCGCTTTGCTGGTGGTCGCCGAGATCTTTATCCTGTTCTCAGGAATTTTCGCGCGGTACGTACTCAATACCCCGCTGATCTGGTCCGACGAACTCGCCTCGATACTGTTTTTGTGGCTGGCGATGCTGGGGGCGGCCGTGGCATTCCGTCACGGCGAACACATGCGCATGACCGCTCTGGTCAATAAGGCGTCGCCTAAAGCACGGGCTTTCCTGGAGGTGTTCGCCGTATTGGCCTCGCTCGTGTTCGTGCTGCTGATCTTGCTTCCCAGCTTTCTTGCCACACGCGACCAAGCCGTCATCACCACCCCTGCCATGGGTTTAAGTCTTGCATGGCGCACAGCAGCGCTCCCCGTCGGCTTGCTGTTCATGGGCTGCTTTGCCCTCATCCGGCTTTACAAAGTGTCCGACTACCGCCTGGTCCTCAAAGCCCTGGCGCTGATTGTCGTCATCGGTCTGGTCCTGTATGGGCTTAGCCCGATATTCGAAGAATTGGGCAATTACAACCTGCTCATATTTTTCGTGGGCCTGGTGGCTCTTGGCGTATTCACCGGCGTACCCATTGCGTTCTCCTTCGGTCTGGCCACGTTCGCCTATCTGCTGCTCGGCACCACCGTTCCAGTTTCGGTCCTGATCAGCCGCATGAACGAAGGCATGTCTCACCTTATTTTGCTGGCCGTGCCGCTCTTCGTATTCCTGGGCCTGCTCATTGAAATGACCGGCATGGCGCAGAAGATGGTGTCGTTCCTGGCCAGCCTTTTGGGCCATGTGCGCGGAGGCCTCTCGTACGTGCTGGTTGGGGCCATGTACCTGGTGTCGGGCATTTCGGGCGCCAAGGCCGCCGATATGGCGGCTATCGCGCCTGTGCTGTTTCCCGAAATGAAGAAAAGGGGCGCCGACGAAGGCGAACTGGTCGCGCTGCTGTCGGCGGCCGGCGCACAGACCGAAACGATCCCGCCCAGCCTGGTGCTCATCACCATCGGCTCGGTCACCAGCGTTTCGATTACCGCGCTCTTCACCGGGGGCCTGTTGCCTAGCGCGGTGCTGGGCGTCATGCTGTGTCTGGTTGTATGGTATCGCAACCGCCACGAAGACCTCAGCCACGTCGTGCGTTCAAGCGGCTGGGAAATCTTCAAGGGCTTCATCATTGCGCTCCCCGCACTGGCCTTGCCTTTCGTGATCCGTGCCGCAGTGGTCGAAGGCGTGGCTACCGCCACCGAGGTTTCAACCATAGGCATTGTGTATTCCTGCTTCATAGGTCTGCTGGTTTATCGGCGTTTCGACTACCGCCGCATCTACCCGATGCTGATCGACACCGCATCCTTGTCGGGCGCCATTTTGCTGATTATCGGCGCGGCCACCGGCATGGCCTGGGCGTTGACCCAATCAGGCTTTTCGAGCGACCTGGCCGACTTCATGGCCGCCCTGCCAGGCGGCGGCGCAACCTTCCTGTGCGTCTCCATCGTTACGTTCATCTTGCTGGGCAGCGTGCTGGAAGGCATCCCCGCCATCGTGTTGCTGGGGCCGTTGCTGTTTCCCATTGCCGAAGAACTGCACATCAACGACGTGCACTACGCCATGGTCGCCGTGCTGTCGATGGGCATAGGGCTGTTTGCGCCGCCATTCGGCGTGGGCTATTACGCAGCTTGCGCCATCGGCCGCGTGGCCCCCGACAAGGGAATAAAACCCATCATCGGCTATTTGTGCTCCATTGCGGTGGGCCTGATCATTATTGCGGTCTTCCCATGGTTATCCACGGGCTTTCTAAAATGAACGATCCACGTTTGGCAAATCGCGTTGCGCTGGTATTCGGCGCGGGTTCGGTCGGCGAAGGCTGGGGCAACGGCAAGGCCGCCGCCGTCGCCTACGCGCGCGCGGGCGCAAAAGTGGTGGCGGTCGACCTGAATAAAATAGCAGCCGACGAAACACGCGATATCATTCTGGCAGAAGGCGGCCAGTGCGAAGCCTATGCCGCCGATGCAACCAATTCGGAACAGACGCGCCTCATCGTTGCCGAAACGCTAGCCCTGCACGGCCGCATAGATATCCTGCACAACAACGTGGGCATGGCCAAAATGGGCAGCGTCACCGAACTTAGCGAGTCCGACTGGGACCTGGCTCTGGCCGTCAATCTGAAAAGCGCATTCCTGGCCTGCAAGTATGTCTTGCCTGGCATGCAAGCACAGAAAAGCGGCTGCATCATCAATATTTCCAGTCTGGCCGCCATCCGCTATACCGGCTATCCCTATCCCGCCTACTACGCGGCCAAAGGCGCGCTGAACCAGTTAACGGTGGGTCTGGCGCTGGAATATGCCGCAACGGGCATACGCGTCAATGCCATCATGCCGGGATACATCGATACGCCGCTTATCTACAAAGACATTTCCGGGCAATACGCGAGCCTCGAAGCAATGGTTGCCGAGCGCAACGCGCTCTGCCCCATGGGGAAAATGGGCAGCGCCTGGGACATCGCCAACGCCGCGGTATTCCTGGCTTCCGACGAGGCCCGCTACATTACCGGCGTATGCCTGCCGGTCGATGGCGGCGTGCACATGGCCACCGGGTGTTAAGCTCCATTTGGACTCAACGATGAGCCATAAAACCAGCGACGGTGTCTTGCCATAGATTCGTTTCAACCATGGGTGAGGCATGGCCATATACACCGCTAATCGATTCGAACTTGACCGATAATTTCTTTGCGAGAGTTCCCATCTGTGCAGCAGGGAACAGCGCATCGGTGGTACTGGCCATCCATAGCAACGGGACTGATAGAGTACGAAGTTTCTGGCTTGCATCAAAATGAATGGCCGCCGTGCGCACGGCAACCATACTGAGCGGGTCAAATTCCCTTGCCCAATTGCGCACCGCCAGCTAGAGAATTTTTGGTCAAACGGTATCCAGCACGGGATGTTTTGGTATTTGGCTGGTTATTTTGGTATCTGAAGACGCCGTCTATGGGAGGTGAGCAGGGCCGGCACGGCGTGCCTGATCCGGATCTGCCTCGTCCAGGCGGGCGTCGGGCCAAACTCGCTTCGCTCAAACATGGCCCGCCGACACCCCCCGCCTTCCCTTCGTCAGCATCCGGGGCACGCCTTACGCCGGCCCTGCCCAGCTCCCATAGACGGCTCGCGT
>SCRC01000098.1 GCA_004297945.1 Candidimonas sp.
TGTCGTCGGGCCTTGTTTGAGCGTAGCCGCGCCAGCGGCGTAGCGAGTTTGGCCCGGCGCCCGCCTGGACGAGGCAGATCCGGATCAAGCACGCCGTGCCGGCCCGGCCCCGCCCCCATAGACGGCGTCTTCACATACCCAAACGTCCAGCCACATACCCAAACGTCCCACCAAATACCAAAAATCCCGTGCTGTATACCGTTTGACCAAAAATGCCGAGATCACAATTGATTTAGAAGTGGAATGAAATGGCCGACGCTTAATTTTTGTTGCCAAGTTAGCATAAAATAACGCGGGGTTAAACTGAAAAAGCGCTTTTTTGCTTTACGATTACGTGATTTACCAAAACAAAAGGAATTCTATCGTCATGGCACGAATTATTGTGGTGACGTCTGGCAAGGGCGGCGTGGGGAAAACAACAACGAGTGCCAGTTTTTCATCCGGTTTGGCCATGCGTGGTCACAAAACAGCGGTCATCGACTTCGATGTGGGCCTGCGCAACCTGGATCTCATCATGGGTTGCGAGCGGCGCGTGGTCTATGACTTCGTCAATGTCATACAAGGCGAAGCCACGCTTAACCAGGCGCTGATCCGCGACAAGCAGCTTGAAAACCTGTTTGTTCTGCCCGCGTCCCAAACGCGCGACAAAGATGCCCTGACTCAAGACGGTGTTGAAAAAGTGCTCAATGACCTCAAGGGAATGGATTTCGAATATATCGTCTGCGATTCACCCGCCGGCATCGAAACGGGCGCCTTGATGGCGGCGTATTTTGCCGACGATGCGCTGGTGGTGACCAACCCCGAAGTGTCTTCAGTGCGCGATTCCGATCGCATACTGGGCATACTGTCGGCCAAGTCGCAGCGCGCAGTCAAGGGCGACGACCCCATCAAAGAGTTCCTGCTCCTCACCCGCTACCACCCTAAACGAGTCGCCGACGGCGAAATGCTGTCGCTGAAAGACATTGAAGACATTCTGCGCATCAAACTCATCGGCGTTATCCCCGAGTCCGAGTCGGTCTTGCAGGCGTCGAACCAGGGAATCCCGGCCATCCATATCCGCGACAGCGACGTGTCCGCCGCATACCAAGATGTCGTAGCGCGCTATCTGGGCGAAGAAAAACCCCTGCGCTTTGTTGAATACGAAAAGCCAGGCCTGTTCAAACGCCTGTTCGGAGGGAAATAAGATGTCTTTTCTATCGTTTCTCCTCGGACAGAAAAAAACGTCGGCCAGTGTGGCCAAAGACCGTCTGCAACTCATTTTGATCAACGAACGCGGCGGCGGTCGCAGTGGCGCCCCCGACTTCCTGCCCCAGTTGCAACAGGAACTGGTCGCTGTCATTTCCAAATACGTGAAGATCAATCCAGAAGACATCCAGATCAATCTTGAGCATCAAGGCTCTCTGGAAATCCTCGAAGTCAAGATCGAAATGCCTCAGGTTGAAGCGCAGGTCTGAATAGGCTTTCCAACGACACCGTGGCCGTAATAATTGCGCAAAAAAATGGCACCTGCAAGAAGGGTTGCCTCTACCTATAGCCTTGAATCCTGTAGCGGCAGCCCTTATGGCTGCCATCTACACAAAAACAAACAGCCCCGATTGGCGACAACCAGAGCTGTTTGACTTCTAACTGATATTATTACTTGGCGACCGCGTTGCCGATGACGCCGCCTATGGCCGCACCGCCAACCGTGCCCAGAACGCCGCCGCCGGTGAGCACGGCTCCCGCCAAACCGCCCAGGCCGGCGCCCGTTACCGTACTCTTCTGACGATGGCTCATGCCATCCCAGGACGAACAACCCGCAGTGGCAAGCGCCAACAGACCGACCGCAGCGAATTTACTGATTGTGCCTAATTTCATTTTTTTTCTCCTATGCCAATAAACTTCGTTGATTCAATTTACTAGATGTAAACACAGTATTACAGAAACCACCACCGGAGGCTGTGAGTAGAGGCAAATTTTGTATCAAGCTCCGTCGCGAGTCCTTTTAGGTGTCAATGCGATTTGATGAGCGCCAGCACCGCTTTGAAATGCTCGCTGTCCCCGGTTTCCAGCCATTCGAACATCGCCATTTCGGACGTCACCACCTCGATATGATGATGCACGGCGCGATTGATTGCCGCCTGCAAATCGGATAGTCGGCGCGACCCTACGCAGTCAGCCACCAGAATGGGGCGCAGCCCCAGCGCCATCAGCCCAATCGCAGTTTGTAACACGCACACATGCGCTTCCGTGCCAATTAGCAACACATTCGGGCGCGCCTTGGGCAATTGTGCGGCGAAACCGGGTTCACGCGTGGCATCGAAATGGGTTTTGCGAACAATACGCGGTATGAATGCCTGCAACTGCGGCACGGTAGCGCCGATTTTCTCAACGCAATGCTCGGTGGCCATGACCGGCACGCCCAGCAGACACGCCGCTTGCGCGAGCGACTGGGCGCGCGCCAGGACATCCTGGCCATCTCGTATGGCGGGCAACAGCCGGGCCTGCATATCGACCACCAGCAAGAGCGAATCCGACACGGCCAGGCACGACATGAGGCTTCTCCCGCTATTTCAGCGCCTTGTAACGTAAACGCCGGGGTTTCGCGCCTTCTTCGCCCAGGCGGCGCCGTTTATCGGCCTCGTATTCCTGATAATTGCCATCGAAAAACACCACTTTCGAATCGCCTTCGAAAGCCAGTATGTGCGTGGCAATACGATCCAGGAACCAGCGATCATGGCTGATCACCATGACGCAGCCCGCGAACTCAAGTAAAGCGTCTTCGAGTGCGCGCAAGGTTTCCACATCCAGATCGTTCGACGGCTCATCGAGCAGCAGGAGATTGCCACCCGCGATCAGCGTTTTGGCCAGATGCAATCGACCGCGTTCACCACCCGACAATTTGCCCACCAGCTTGTTCTGATCACCACCCTTGAAATTGAAGTGCCCCAGGTAGGCGCGCGAACCCATTTCAAACTTGCCGACCGTGAGCAGATCGGCGCCATCGGAAATGGCATCAAAGACCGTTTTATCGTCTGGCAAGGATTCACGCGATTGGCCGACGTAGGCCGTACGCACGGTTTTGCCAACAACGACCGAGCCCGAGTCGGCCTGTTCATGACCGGCGATCATGCGAAACAAGGTGGACTTGCCGGCGCCGTTGGCACCGATAACGCCCACAATGGCACCTGGCGGCACCTTGAAACTGAGCGAATCTATCAACAGACGATCGCCGTAGCCCTTGCTGACGTTATCGAACTCGATCACCTCGTTGCCCAGGCGTTCGGCCACCGGAATAAAAATTTCCTGCGTCTCGTTGCGCTTCTGATATTCGTGCGAAGACAACTCTTCAAAGCGCGACAAGCGTGCCTTGGCCTTGGCCTGCCGCCCTTTTGGACTCTGGCGCACCCACTCCAGTTCTTTCTTGATGGTTTTCTGGCGCGCCGACTCGGTTGCCTCTTCCTGCTCCAGACGGGCTTCCTTTTGCTCGAGCCAGGAGCTGTAATTCCCCTTCCAGGGGATGCCGTGGCCGCGATCCAGCTCCAGTATCCATTGGGCGGCATTATCGAGAAAATAACGATCGTGGGTGACGCCCACCACAGTGCCCGGGAATTTATGCAGAAACTGCTCCAGCCATTCGACGCTTTCCGCATCCAGGTGATTGGTCGGCTCATCGAGCAAGAGCATGTCGGGCTTGGACAACAACAAACGGCATAAGGCCACACGGCGCTTCTCGCCGCCGGACAGATTGCCCACCAGCGCCTCCCAGGGTGGCAGCCGCAAGGCATCGGCAGCAATTTCCATTTGATGCTCGATATCGTCGGAGCCGCTGGAGGCCGCCGCCGAAATAATGGCTTCGAGCTCGGCCTGTTCGCTGGCCAGCTGATCGAAATCGGCATCCGCATCGGAATAAGCGGCATAGACCTCATCGAGCCGCTTGCGTGCCGTAAAAATTTCGCCCAGGCCCGCCTCGACCGATTCGCGCACCGAATGGCCCGGATCGAGCATGGGCTCCTGTGGAAGGTAGCCGATTTTCAAGCCAGGCATGGGCACGGCTTCGCCCTCAATCTCCTGATCGATGCCCGCCATGATCTTGAGCAGCGTGGATTTGCCCGAACCATTCAAACCCAGGACGCCAATCTTTGCACCGGGGAAAAAAGACAGCGAAATGTCGCGCAGAATCTGTCGTTTAGGCGGCACGATCTTGCCTACGCGATTCATCGTGTATACGTATTGAGCCATAAGTAAAAGTCAGTAAAACCCTAAAGACTGGATTGTAGGCGGTATCTACGAAACGGGCCGCGACCGGCCCGAATGCCGATGCGGCAGGCCCTGCGCCACCAACACACCGGCCAGGGCCAGGGCGCCGCCGACCACATGGTAGAAATGCAGCTCTTCTTTCAGAAACACGATGGCGATTGCTGCGGTCAGAACCGGCATGAGGTTCATGAACAGGGTGGCTCGGCTCGGCCCCAGCAATTGCACGCCTCGTATCCACAGCAACGGCCCAAACAGCGACGCAAAAACAGCCGCATACAGAATCATGGACATGCTCTCAGGCGTAAGGGGCGAAGCCGGATAGAGAAGGAAAAGAGGCAGTTGAAACAGCACGCCAAATACAATCTGCATGTACAGGGACAGCCACAGTGACAAAGGGATGGCCCAGTGGCGCAACAACACGCCGTACAAGGCGTAGGCGAATACCGCCACCAGCATCAGGCCATCGCCCACTCGAATGCCTTGCGTCAACAACCGGGCGGGTTCGCCCTGTGCAATCAGTATGAACAAACCCAGCAACGACAGCGCGGCGCCAGCCAGCATCATGCGGGTTGGGCGCTCGCGCAGAATCCATGCGGCGCAGCCTATGGTCAGCACCGGCATCATGGACACAATAATGCCCATATTTGTCGCACTGGTGGTGTTAGCCGCAATATAGCCCAGGTCTTGATTAAGTACCATGGCAAGAAACCCAAGCACGGCCAGGCGCGGACAAAGCGGGCGGATCTTCGCCCAGTCGCGCACCAGCGACCGCCAGATGAAAGGCGTGAGGAGAAGCCACGCCAGAAACCAGCGATAGAACGAAATAGCTGTGGGCTCAATGATTCCCGCCGCCATCTTGGTAACAATTGTGTTGACCGACCAGATCACGACGGCCACAAAGGGATAAAGGAAATAGCGCAACGGCAACATGAGCGACATAGTAACGCGGGCCGAGCCCGGCACAGGAGTCCGTGTGCACTACAGCGTCGAGCGGCCTTCCTGAAACGTCGCGGCAATTTCGTTGGCCGCGTGGCGCAACTGCGGCAGGAAAGTCAGCAGGCTCGCCACGGACGTCCGTTCCATGGGCGACTGGATAGCCACCGCAGCGCAGGCCCGGGTTTTGTCGAGCATGACCGGCACCGCGATGGCAATCATGCCCGGCATGAATTCCTGGTTATTGAAGCTGACACGCTTTTTGCGGATTTCGACGAGTTCCTGACGCAGCACATCCAGATTCGTGATGGTTTGATGCGTGCTGCCTCGCAAAGGCAGTTTTTTCAATAGCTTTTCGCGCTGCTGCTTGGGCAGGAAGCTCAGGAACAGTTTGCCGCAAGCCGTACAGTGATAAGGCACCCGCGAACCCGGGCTTAGATTATTACGCAAAGGCCAATTGGCTTCCACGCGATCCAGGTAAACAATGTCGTTTCCGCTGGAAATAGCCAAATTACAGGTTTCTCCCACGGTATCGACCAATTGCTGAAGAATGGCGCGGCGCGCCGCAGCCGGGCCGGCGGTCATCAGCATATTGACGGCGGCGCGGCGCAAGCGCGACGAACACTCGTACTCTCGGCCGGGGGTATTGCGCGTAATGATCCAGGCACTTTCCAACTGCTTGAGCAAACGATGAACGGTCTGCTTGGGGAGCTCGATTTTTTCAACTATCTGCGCCAAAGACAAAGGCTGACGAGCCTCGGAAATAATCTCGATGATGCGAAATGAGCGGATCGCGGCCGCATTGGATTGTGTAGAAGACATATTGCCACTCTCCCTGAGTCTACAGAGCCAATTTAGTCCCGAAAATTAACTTTTCATAGGCTGGCGCATGTTAATAATGAAAAAACATGAATATTGGGACGCCAACCGCCACCGTCGGCGTAAATTTATAGTCTCTTGAATTCAAGTTTTCCAGATAAAGGCCAGTCAATGTCAACACAAGAACCGCTTCGAAATACGGATGCCGACACGATATCCGAAGTACGGGCGCTGGTGCAGCGGGCGCGCTCCGCGCAAACTCGTTATGTCGAAATGGGCCAGACGGCCATGGACGATGCCGCAGCCGCCGTGGGCTGGGCAATTATGGAACCCGCGCGCAATCGGCAACTGGCCGAATTGTCGGTGCGAGATACCGGGGTCGGGAACGTCGAAGACAAAATTCGTAAAAATTATCGGAAAACTCTGGGTCTTTTGAGAGACCTGCAAGGCGTGAGAACGACTGGCGTTATTTCCGAGAATGCGCAAACCGGCATTACCGAAATCGCTCGTGCGGTAGGGGTCGTGGCGGCGATTACGCCATCGACCAATCCAGCGGCGACCCCCGCCAACAAAATCATCAACGCCCTGAAGTGCGGCAATGCCGTGATCCTGGCGCCATCGCCCAAAGGCTTGAGCACCGGCCGCCTGCTGCTCGACTTCATTCATGCGGAATTCAAGAAATGCGGCCTTTCTCCCGATCTGGTGCAAGCGCTGCCCTCGCCCATCAGCAAGGCCATGACTGCAGAATTAATGCGGCAGGCCGATTTGGTCGTCGCCACAGGGTCGGCGGCGAACGTACGCATGGCCTATACCTCGGGAACACCGGCCTTTGGCGTAGGCGTTGGAAACGTCGCCTCGATGGTTGACGATTCGGCCGATCTGGCCGATGCCGCCCAAAAAATCGCCCAATCCAAGACGTTCGACAACGCAACCAGCTGCTCTTCCGAAAACAGCCTGGTAGTGCTCGACGGCGTTTATGACGCCATGCTGCGTGAACTGGAAGCCTGCGGTGCCGTGCTCTTGAATGCGCAAGAGAAAGAGGCGTTGCAAGAGGTGATGTGGCCCGACGGCAAGCTATCGGGCGCGGTCACTGGCAAGGACGCCGCAACAATTGCACGCATCGCGGGCCTTGATCGGGTTGCCGCAGCGCACCAGGGCCATCCCACCATCCTGTTGGTGGAAGAGCAGGGCTTTGGCAAGGAACACCCCTTTTCAGGTGAAAAGTTGTCTCCGGTGCTGGCCGTGTATCGCGCCAAGACCTTCGATCAGGCATGTGCGACCGTCAGGCAGGTATACGAGTATATGGGAGCCGGTCATTCGGTCAGTCTGCACTCGAAAAATGCCGACCAGGCCATGTCGCTCGGCCTGCATCTGCCAGTCGCGCGCGTCATCGTGAATCAGGCCCACTGTCTGGCCACGGGCGGCAATTTCGACAACGGGCTTCCCTTCTCGCTTTCCATGGGCTGCGGCACCTGGGGCGGAAATAATTTTTCGGAAAACATGAACTACCGACACTACCTGAACACCACCCGCATTGCCCGCGTGATCGCGCCGAACGAGCCCAGCCAGGACCAGGTTCTGGGCGACTATTTCAGGAAGCACGGACGATGATGAACTCGCGCAGCTTCCCAGAGTTGCTGGCGCAACTGGCGCGCAAGCATCCGGAAAAGCCGTATTTCATTTCCACGGATAACGGGCAGACCTTGTCCTACCGGCAGCTTTACCATCGATGCATGCTGTTGGGCGAGCAATTTTCTTCGCTAGGCTACGCACAAGGCGACAAGGTCTCCGTCTACATGCCCAACAGCGAGCAAGCCGCCGTGCTCCTGCTGGCCATTATGGCCCACGGGCTCGTCGCCAATCCGATCAATTTGTTGTGCCAGACATCTCAGCTACGCCACATCCTGCGGCACTCCGATACCCGACTCATATTCACAACGGACGAGCTGGCGCCCAGCTTGCTGCCGTTACTGGCGGAAATTGACCGCCCGATTCAGTTGGTGCAAATCGACCGGCGAAGCCGCGACATCCCTACTCTTGTAGCGGCACCCCTTGTGGGTGCCATAATCGATCCGCAGAACCACGACGTTCCTGCCCTTGTAACGGCCCCCCTTGTGGGTGCCATAAAGCCCAGCCCGGCGCCAGTCACCCCAGACCAGGACGCGTTGCTGATGTACACATCCGGCACGACCGGCGTTCCCAAAGGCGTGCTCCTGACACAGGAAAATTTGCTGGAAAACGCCCGAAATATTGCCCGCGAACACCAGCTTACCGCCTCTGACCGGGTCTTGGGATCCTTGCCGCTTTATCACATCAACGGCCTAGTGGTCACCGTGATCACCCCGTTGATCCACGAAGGCTCAGTGGCCATGGCCACACGCTTTTCGGCGGCCAGCTTTTGGCAGGACGCCAGCCGCTATCAGTGCACCTGGATCAACGTGGTTCCAACCATCATCGCGTACCTGCTCAATGACAAGACGGACTGCTCGACCTTGGACTTAAGCCGACTGCGCTTTTGCCGCTCCGCGTCATCGGCCCTGCCGCCCGAACGGCACCGGGACTTTGAGAAGCGGTTCGGCATCGGGATTATCGAGACCATGGGCCTGACGGAGACCGCAGCGCCATCCTTCAGCAACCCCTATCCGGCGGGTGAAAGACAGATAGGAAGCGTCGGCAAGCCTTCAGGCACCCAGGCCCGCGTGATCGACAACCAAGGCCATGAGGTAAAAAATGGTGTGCAGGGTGAAATTATCCTGAGTGGCGCCAACGTAATGCACGGCTATTACAAAGACCCGCTCAAGACAAAAGAAGCGTTTACGCAAGACGGATGGTTGCGCACAGGCGATATCGGCTACCAGGATGACCAGGGCTTTTTCTACGTCACGGGCCGTGCCAAGGAGCTCATCATCAAGGGTGGGGAGAACATTGCGCCGCGCGAAATCGACGAGGCCGTCATCAAACATCCTTGCGTGCTCGATGCCGCTTCGGTCGGGGCGCCGCATCCCGACTACGGGCAGGATATCGCGGTGTATCTGGTGCTGCGCGAAAACGCGACCTTCGACGAGCAGGATATGCGCCGACATTGCCTCAAAGAGTTGGGTCAATACAAATCGCCCAGCAAATATGTAGTAGTCCAGGAGCTGCCTCGCGGCCCGTCAGGCAAAGTGCAGCGCCTGAAACTGCTGGATCTGTAGACACGTTTTTTTACTTGCCTGACTAATGCCACGCTGCGAATCTTGCTCATCGATATTACCGGAGCCTATGCCAACACGGCCTCGGGCATGCTGATACCTACTTTGAAATAGCCGGAATGATCTCGCCGCCGAGATGTTGTAGCGATGCATTAAAATGGACGCCCTCTTTCCTGTCAGCCTTCACTTTATGCCACACCAACCCGATTTCACGCCGTGTTTCACCGCCGACGAGCTCGACCTTCTGGGGCGTACCGCCGACGCGCTAAGCGCCTATATGGGCAAGGCCGTCCTGGCCGAAGTCATGGACGCCGAAGAAACAGGCTTCGAGTGGGCGCTGTTCGCCGCGCCGCTGGACACCAAAGACGAGGTGGAAGGCCTGACCACTGTTCAAGTAGGCGGAACGGGCGCACGACTGCTGGGCAACAAGGGCGGTCTGGATATCGGCAGCGACGAGGTCTTCGACTGCGAATATCTTTGGGCGATACAGCTATCCACGCTGGAAGGTGTGCGGTTCATCAAAATCGACCAGCAAGGCGACGAAGTCGCCTGGACGGATGATCTGCGCGAGATACTGCCCTTCCATTTAAGTGACGAGCCTCTGCCTGATGAAGAGGATGAGAGCGAGCCTGACGATGATGCCGAGGATGAGCCTGAAGACGATGAAGGTGATGCCGAGGATCAAGCGCCCGGCTCATCGCGACGGCTGCATTGACTGGATAGCAAGTCCAAGCATCCATGGCAGCCACAAGGGCTACTACAAAAACCTAGCCGTTGCAAATGCAGCGGCAGCCCTTGTGGTAGCGCCAGCCCTTGTTGTAGCGGCAGCCCTTGTGGCTGCCATTTTTTCAGCGGTATAGCGTCGTGGCGGGTTAAGGTGGGGCGGGCGATTCGGGCGCGCCGTGCGCAGGGTGGCGCGTCGGGGTGGCGCCGCGGGGCAGCATTACACAGCGCTACGAACGACCACGAAATCGATCACGAAC
>SCRC01000099.1 GCA_004297945.1 Candidimonas sp.
AAAAAGCCACCCCGAAGAGTGGCTTTTTTTATACAGGCCCAAGGCCCGTATCAGCTCATGCGACAACCCGGCAAGCCGGGCTGTCTAGCGCATAGACAAGCTATGCAATCCGATTAGAACAGGTGACGGATACCAACGCCAACAGCGGTCGATTTCAGATCTTGCTGGAATGCAACGTTTTTAGCATACGATCCGTAGGCGTACAGATTGGTACGTTTGGACAGACTGTACGTGTAACCCACGCTGAACGTGTTTTGCTTTTTCATGTCGCCTACATAACTATCCGGTGCGCTGCGCGGATCAGCCATTACCCAGCTACCGAACAAATTACCGTTGCCCACAGGAGCACTTAAGCCAACCATGTAGGAGTTAACTTTCAGACCAGGCAGGCCAGTAAAAGTGGGCAATTCACCATATGCAAGCCCCTTGTCTGGACCAAAGGCATTGCCTGCGAACCAGCCATTGCGGGTTTGACCGAAGGCCAGGTGAACCTTAACCACTTCGAAATCGTAGACGCCGCCCAGATTCCACTCGCTGATGGTGGTGCTGGGGCCGCCAACAGTGGTAGTACCATCAATATTATGAGTCTTCATGTTGTCATACGACAGAGCAGCGGTGATCGGCCCATTGACATATCGTAGACCGGTAGTGATCACGCGACTGTTCTTATCGTTGGTATTACCGTTTGCAAGACCAGAGCTACTGGTCCAGCTTTGACCACCTGACGCATTAAACGAATACCCAACGCCAAACTGGAATCCCGAGAAATTCGGGGTTTGGTACATCACCATGTTGTCGTAGCGTGCAGTGTTAATCGAGCTAAATGCCGAATTGCCTGCCGCAGACTGAAGGAAGCCATCCACAAACGGATCTATCGCGTAGAAGTAGTTGGTAGCGATATTGATTTGACGGCCAAAGTCTAACTGACCCCAGCTGTCGCTGGCGAAACCGATGGTGGCTTGACGACCAAACAGACGACCGCCTTGTCCCGAGTTACCGGTACTGCTATCGAAACCGCTTTCCAATGTAAATACAGCGCGCAGGCCATTGCCCAGATCTTCAGCGCCTCTCAGGCCCCAGCGGCTGCCGTACTGCACACCACTTAGCATGCCGAATTTGCTGGCTTTATAGTCAGCACCGTTAACAGTGCCTTTAATCTGGTTGTAGCCGATACCTGTATCGATAAGACCGTAGAGGGTAACCGATGTTTCTGCTTGAGCAACGCTGGCAAAGCCAGCAATTAGAGCAGCAGCGAGCAGAGTCTTTTTCATGTAAGAAATCTCCGTAGATTTGAGTAACGAGAGCGGCGATCACTTAATACGTCCTGCCACTCTTTCTAACTCCGCGATGGGAAGTTGGTGCTATTGCATCAAAATTCGGGGCCGCTGGCTATTGTCCTGAGGGCAAAAGCTTAACTTTTCCTGATAATTGTTGGGTTGAAACAACAAACAGGCGTTTTAGCCGCAAAACGATAAGGGTTTACCCGCTGTTTTATGTGGTGAGGCAACCACAGTATTTTTTGCGTTCAAACGGTTTATTTAAATCTAGATTTATTCGAGATAAGCGAAATAATTATATGTTTCTATTTGAGTTTTCTTGGCTTTGATTTGGAGGTTTTATTCTTTGGCGGGCGGGATTTGAATGTGGGATTAGATGTGTTTTGCTGAGGCGGGATGGCTGAGGTTAGATGGCACCCATAAGGGGTGCCGCTACATGACGTTAGATGGCCCCCACAAGGGGTGCCGCTACATCACGTTAGATGGCACCCACAAGGGGTGCCGCTACAGGGTGCCGCTACAGGGTGCCGCTGCAGGGCGCCGCTACATGCACCAATCGGAATGTTATGTAGGGGCACCCCTTGTGGGTGCCATTCCCAGCCCCCTACAAAAAAAGCCCGCAGAAACTAATGTTCACGCGGGCTTCTGAACGATCCGAAATTTTTTGAAACTTAAACCTGGTGCCGACGGCGAGACTCGAACTCGCACAGCTTTCGCCACTACCCCCTCAAGATAGCGTGTCTACCAATTTCACCACGTCGGCTTGATTCTGCTTGCAACATGCGCGCGTTATAGCGCGCAGCCTGCCGCAAAGAGGGGAATTCTAGCATGAAAATTAAACGTCCTGCGGGAGCATGCAGAGGCCTCTTTACCTCCAGGTTGGCACCTGCAAAGAGGGTGCCACAAGTATGAAGACATAGGCATTCGGTCGCCGTCTATAAAGCGGTCGTTTTGTAGGCAATTCAGATCCCAAGGATGGAATAGGCATCGCACCTTCCTTTCATTTCCTCGTGCTTGGTAATGTGGATTAAGGGATTCCAAGCACTGCAGCAAGATAAATTGCAGGGGGCACGCAGTTATCGGCCGTTCAGACGCACGGCGCCCCGCAAATTACTTGGATTGGGTCGAGCCGCTGGCTGGAGCAGCAGGTTTGGATTGATCGGCCGCCTTGGGAACAACGGGAACAGCAGGAACGGCGGGCGCGGTATTGCCCGACGCGGCAGGAGCAGGGGCGGCATTGCCTGTAGCTGAAGGCGCGGCTGTCGCCGCTTTGGCTGGCTCCGGAGCACCGCTACCCAGCGCCGACGGGACAGCTGAACCCGTGGCGGCAGGGGCTGGAACGACTGCTGTAGGCGCCTGCTTGAATCCCTGCATAAGGCCCCCACCCAATATCGACGAACCGGGGTGGTGTGCAATATAGGCCAAGGCCAACGTCGACGAGAAGAAAATAATGGCGGCCCATTTGGTGGCGCGCGACAGAAAGTTGGCCGCCCCGGTGGCTCCAAACAGGCTACCGGCCGAGCCACCTCCAAAGGTTGCGCCCATATCGGCGCCCTTACCTTGTTGCAGCAAGACCAGCACAATGATGGTTAGCGAGGAAATGACTTGAATCGTCAGAAAAGTGGGTGACAACCATTGCATGAAAAAAACTCCGAAGCCTATGCGGCTGCAATACGTAAAAATTCTTGCGCTACAAGCGACGCGCCGCCCACCAGGGCGCCGTCAATATCGTTCATGGCAAACAAACTGGCGGCGTTAGACGCCTTGACGCTACCGCCATATAAAATCTGGACTTGCTGGGCGCCCGCCTGTGCCAAGCTGGCGCGTATGAACGCATGCACATTCTGAGCTTGCTCCGGCGTGGCGCTGCGCCCCGTGCCTATGGCCCATATCGGCTCGTACGCCAGCACCATTTTAGCAAGCGACGCGGCCCCTTGCGCCAACACGGGAGCCAACTGACGCGCAATCACGGCATGCGTTTGCCCCGCCTCGTGTTCAGCCGACGTTTCGCCTACGCATACTACCGGTGAAAGGCCCGCGCCAAGTGCCGCCTGTGCTTTGTCGGCCACTTGCTGATCGGTCTCGCCATGCAAGGTGCGGCGCTCGGAATGCCCGGCCAATACCCAGCAACAGCCGAAATCAGCCAGCATGGTGGCGGATACGTCGCCCGTAAACGCGCCCTGCGCCTGGTCGCTGACATCTTGTGCGCCCCAGGAAATCGGGCTGCCCGCCAGCGCCACGCTGGCCTGCGCCAAATAAGGAAACGGCACGCAGACGGCCATTGCGCTACCGGCCACATCGCCCGCGCCCGCTCGCAAATCCGCCAGCAAGCTGGCATTGGCCGCCAGGCTGCCGTGCATTTTCCAGTTGCCCATCACCAGGCGCGACCGAGATTGATTGGTAGTCATGTTGTTCTAAAGCACCGGCTGGGTATATCACCGGTAAAAAATGGGGTAAACCCAGCATTGTATAGTGCGAGGGGCTTGATTGCCTAATTTTAGTTTTTTTCCAAGTTTGTAGATGCCGTCTTGCTTGCCAAGGATTTTGGCAGCCACGAGGGCTGCCATTTTCTTAAACAGGCTGACCCGTTTTTTCTTAAACAGGCTGACCCGTTTTTTCTTAAACAGGCTGGCCCGTTAAAACAGCCTGACCCGTCAAGACAGGCTATCAAGACAGGCTAAACCGTCAAAACAATCTTGCCGATTTGTTCCCCGGCTTCCATCATGGCATGGGCATCGCACGCCTTGGCTAGCGGAAAGGTGGCATGCACAATGGGTTTGATTTTCTTGGCGGCAAGCAGAGGCCAAACGTGCTGCTTGAGCGATTGCGCAATGGCCGCCTTGAAATCGACAGGGCGCGGGCGCAGGGTTGAGCCGGTAACCGTCAGACGACGCCGCAGCACCTGTCCGCAATCGATAGCGGCCTTCGAGCCCCCCAGCAAGGCGATAATCACAATGCGGCCATCGTCAGCCAGGCAGCGCAGGTTACGATTGATGTACTCGCCGGCCACCATGTCCAGCACCACATCCACCCCTTTGCCGTCGGTCGCCTTTTTAATTTCCTCGACATAATCCTGGCTGCGGTAATTGATACCCATGGCAGCGCCTAAGGTTTCAACAGCACGCGCACGTTCGTCGCTGCCTACGGTGGCATAGACGGTGTTGCCCATGGCCGCAGCCAGCTGGATGGCTGTCGTGCCAATGCCGCTGGCGCCTCCGTGCACCAACAGGCTTTCGCCCGCCGACAGTCGGCCGCGATCAAACACGTTGCTCCACACAGTGAAATAGGTTTCGGGCAACGCCGCAGCCTCGATTTCGCTCAAGCCCGCCGGGATCGGCAGGCATTGTGCAGCCGGCGCAACGCAATATTCGGCATAACCGCCACCAGCGACCAGCGCACACACATGATCACCCTGCTTGAACCCGCCCGAAACCGCGTCGCCGCCCACGATTTCCCCGGCTATTTCCAGGCCTGGCAAATCGGATGCCCCCGGCGGCGGCGCATAGCTGCCCTTACGTTGAAAAACATCGGGGCGATTAATGCCGGCCGCAGACACCTTGATAAGAACCTCGCCGGCCTTGGGCTCAGGCATGGGGCGATCCGTCAGTACCAGAACCTCAGGACCACCCGGCTGCACAATTTCCACAGCTTTCATAACGTCTCCTTGCACGCACAATCGAATGCCGCATTATCGCCTATGCAAGAAATTTTATGCTTTCGAGGCCAGATCGCCGGTCGCGCCCGGTCTCCCGCCCAGACCCGGGCCATGGCAAAAAAGCCTGCGACCCCACAAACTCTCGCACATAGGCTAAACTGGCGGCCTTTCCAAAGAACGGTTTTCATGCAGCGGCCGAGCCTTGCGAAAAACCATAGTCAGATCATACGGAAGCGTGCCAGAGCGGTTGAATGGACTGGTCTTGAAAACCAGCGACGGGGCAACCCGTCCGTGAGTTCGAATCTCACCGCTTCCGCCATAAAAAAAATGACTACCCGTCGCTTAGGGCCACCCCTTGTGGGTGGCATGCATCTTTGGGCCGATTCGTGTTTTATGCCATAATCTGCCCCGCGCACCCATGGCGGAATTGGTAGACGCAAGAGACTTAAAATCTCTCGATCACTGATCGTGCCGGTTCGATTCCGGCTGGGTGCACCAACTGATCAAATGTGGATCTAACCACATACAGGAGACGACAACCATGGCGCGCCACGCGTACTTTCGCCGCTACTTGATCGCTGGTCTTTTCTCCGGAGGGCTTCCTGTCCTGATGTCTCAGGCCTGGGCGGCTACGATTACCGAGCAAGGCAAAACTATCGCCGCTACGGGCAGTGCCGGGGTTCTCGCCTGTGCCTCTTGCCATGGAGCTCAAGGCGAAGGGGTGGCCGCCGCAGGCTTTCCGTACCTGGCGGGACAAGGCGAGGCGTACCTGGCCCTGCAGCTACAGAACTTTGCCAAAGGGGAACGGAGCAATCCGATCATGACGCCTATTGCCAAAGCGATGAATTCCGACCAGATAAAGGCGGTCACGGCCTATTATTCACAACTACCCGCAGCATTCGACAAAAAAGCGTTAAGCGCCCACGTAGACACCTATCCCAGGAAAGATGCGCTGGGTGCGTGGCTGGCCAATCGGGGCGACTGGAAGCACGACATCCCTGCCTGCGTGCAATGCCACGGGCCCGGAGGGGTGGGGGTCGGCGAAACTTTCCCTGCGCTGGCCGGCTTGTCGGCCAAATACATTCATGAGCAGTTGCTCGCCTGGAAAGAAAAGAAACGCGCGCCAGGCCCATTAGCATTGATGGGGGCTATTGCAGCCCGGATGAATGGCGCGCAAATGACGGCGGTTGCCGATTATTTTGCCACATTACCGGCCTCGGTATCGGGCTCTTCGGCACACAAGCAAGGAGCAAAATGATGCATCCGACACTCATACGTTTTGTTCAAGGCACGATCACTGTTTCAGCGCTCGGCCTGGCTAGCCCCGTCCTGGCACAAACGACCACCATAGCGACCCACAGCAGCACAGACGCTTCAAAAGCGGCTGTCGGCCCCGCATTCACGCCTCCAAACGCAGACGCCATTCCTGATAATGATTTCGGCAAAGAAGTGAAAAAAGGGCAGGATATCTTTCTGAAAACAGGCGAGAATGCGGCAAATTTTGTGGGCAACACAATGAACTGCGTTAGTTGCCACATGGACGCGGGCCGGCGTAAAAACGCCGCGCCGTTATGGGCAGCCTATGTTCTGTACCCGGCCTATCGATCGAAGAACGGGCACGTCAATACCTTGGCCGAGCGTCTTCAAGGCTGCTTCCGATTCAGTATGAATGGCGCCAAGCCTGCCGCCGACAGCCCCACCATTGTAGCCTTGGAAAGCTATATGTACTGGCTTGCCAAAGGCGCGCCTACCGGGGTCAAACTCGAGGGCCAAGGGTTTGCACGCCTGCCCAAGCCACCTCAAAAAGCCGACTATACGCGCGGCCAACAGGTATTTCAGCAAAACTGTGCTTTATGCCACGGCGCCGAAGGCGCGGGACAAAGCGTGAATGGCAAAATGGTGTTCCCCGCTCTTTGGGGCGACGAATCCTACAACTGGGGCGCAGGCATGCACAGCGTCTCCACTGCAGCGGCTTTTATCAAAGCCAATATGCCATTGAGCAAAGGCAACACGCTAAGCGACCAACAAGCCTGGGATGTGGCCTATTACATGAATAGCCACGAAAGGCCTCAGGATCCTCGCTTTAACGGCTCGATCGCAGAAACCCGAAAAAAATTCCATGACTCCGCCGCAGACATGTACGGTCAAACCGTTAATGGCAAGGTGCTCGGCGCCCATTCTACGCCGGCAGGCGGCAGGCTACGCGTCGACGCAAAGGTATCGATGAAATAACACGCTCACGACAAGGGGGGCCGCTGAAATTACATACCCGTCGCTTGTAGCGGCACCCCTTGTGGGTGCCATAATCAACGATGCGCAAGACCCTATATGGCATCGATGACAGGCACAAGGCCTGTCGCTACAAAACCTGCCCCTACAAAAAATCCTTCTACAAAATTCTCAAAAAAAACGGCATCCGAAGATGCCGTTTTTCAATCAAACGCTGATCATGTTGATCAAGCGGCCGCCTCGGGTGTTGGGGCGGGGCCTTGCGGGCCACCTTGGGCTTCGATACCGCCGATGGCTTTTATGGACAGACGCAGACGACCTTTGTCGTCGGCTTCGATGACCTTGATGCGCACAACCTGCCCCACTTTCAACACATCGTTGATGTTGGCGATGCGATAGTTGGCAATCTCGGAGATATGCAGCAGGCCGTCGCGGCCAGGCAGAACCTGAACAATTGCGCCAAAATCCAGCAGACGCAATACCGGGCCTTCATATTCCTGACCCACTTCCACATTGGCGGTCAGTTCCTTGATGCGGCGCTCGGCTTCCCTGGCGCGATCGAGATCGGCGCTGGAAATAGTAATCGTGCCATCATCGCCAATATCGATCTGCGTACCGGTTTCTTCAGTCAGAGCGCGGATTGTTGCCCCACCCTTGCCGATAACGTCGCGGATTTTGTCCGGATTGATCTTGATAGACAGCATACGCGGCGCAAATTCGGACAACTCGGTGCGCGAGCCTTCAAGCGCGGCTTTCATCTTTTCCAGAATATGCAAGCGGCCTTCGCGGGCCTGGGCCAGCGCCACCTGCATGATTTCCTTGGTAATGCCCTGGATTTTGATATCCATTTGCAAGGCGGTGATACCGTTGACGGTGCCAGCCACTTTGAAATCCATATCGCCCAGATGATCTTCGTCGCCCAGAATATCGGTCAGCACAGCAAACTTGCCGCCTTCCTTGATCAGACCCATGGCCACTCCGGCCACGTGATCTTTAACCGGCACGCCGGCGTCCATCATGGCCAGCGAGCCGCCGCACACCGAAGCCATGGAGGAAGAGCCATTGGACTCAGTGATTTCGGACACCACACGTATCGTGTATTGAAAATCGGCGGCGGCAGGCAACAAAGCGATCAACGAGCGCTTGGCCAGACGGCCATGGCCGATTTCGCGGCGTTTGGGCGAGCCGAAGCGGCCGGTTTCGCCGGTTGCAAACGGAGGCATGTTGTAGTGCATCATGAAGCGGTCGCGATGCTCGCCCATGATCGAATCAATAATCTGCTCGTCCTGCTTCGTGCCCAATGTAGCCACCACCAGGGCCTGCGTTTCGCCGCGCGTAAACAAGGCGCTGCCATGCGCGCGGGGAAGAACCCCCAGTCGAATGCTGATGGGCCGCACGCTGCGGGTATCGCGGCCATCGATGCGTGCTTCGCCGCCCAGGATCTGGCCGCGCACGATTTTGGCTTCGAGGTCGAACAGCATATTGTCGACTTCGACGCTATCGGGTACGGCTTCGCCTTTGGCCGTGGCATCTTCAAGCAGCGCAGCCTTGACCTGGGAATAGACCTCGCGCAATTGGGTAGTGCGACCTTGCTTTTCACGAACCTGATAGGCGGCTTGCAGCCCACCCTGGGCCGCTTGCGCAACGGAGGCAATCAGTGCGTCGTTTTTAGGGGCGGCCTTCCAGTCCCATTCGGGCTTGCCCGCTTCGCCGACCAGTTCGTGAATGGCATTGATCACCGCTTGCATCTGTTCATGGCCAAACATCACGCCGCCCAGCATCACATCTTCGGACAGCTGCTGCGCTTCGGATTCCACCATCAGCACGGCCGCTTCGGTGCCGGCCACCACCAGATTCATTTGCGACTCGTTCAGTTGCGCAATGGTGGGGTTGATGACGTACTGATTATTGATATACCCGACACGTGCGGCGCCAATCGGGCCATCAAACGGGATGCCCGAAATAGCCAACGCCGCCGATGCGCCAATCAGGGCAGCGATGTCGGGATCGATTTCGGGATTCACCGACAGCGTATGGATAATGACCTGAACTTCGTTGTAAAAGCCCTCTGGAAACAAGGGGCGCAAGGGCCGGTCAATCAGGCGCGAAGTGAGTATTTCCTTTTCGGAAGGACGACCTTCACGCTTGAAAAAACCGCCGGGAATACGGCCGGCGGCATAGGTTTTTTCGACATAATCGACCGTCAGCGGAAAGAAATCCTGCCCGGTTTTGGCTTTCTTGGCGGCGACCACGGTCGCCAGCACAACGGTGTCTTCAATTGAAACCAGTACCGCGCCAGAGGCCTGACGAGCCATCTCGCCCGTTTCAAGCACCACTGTGTGCTGGCCATACTGAAACGATTTCGTCACTTTATTAAACATAGCGGAATATCCTTGCAATAAAAAAACCGTGGCCACCGCGAATTGCTATCGCCGTGTCCACGGTTGCATCGTGGGGAGCCAGCCCCGAGTATCACTTGCGCAGACCGAGCTTTTCGATCAGGGAGCGATACGAATCAGGGTTGCGGCCTTTGAGGTAATCGAGCAATTTGCGGCGGCGGCTGACCATGCGCAGCAGACCACGACGCGAGTGGTGATCTTTCATGTGGGTCTTGAAGTGGCCAGTGAGCTCATTGATGCGGGCCGTAAGCAGCGCCACTTGCACTTCTGGAGAACCGGTATCGCCCTGAGCGCGTTGATATTGCGTAACGATATCGGATTTTTTGATGTCAGCAACAGACATTAGTAAGCCTCTTTAACAAGCGTCAGAGCCGAGGTGCCCTGACGTGGCGGTTGAAAACAAATAGGCCTCAAAGCCGATGGCGCTAGAGCGCCGCAAACTCGAAGCCCATGCATTATAGCGGATTGCCCCGCCCTTAGCTAAACGGCCGCTACATTTGTAGCGGCACCCCTTGTGGGTGCCAGGGCCCAAACAATTCAAATCCAGAATCCCTTAGTCCACAAGCCATTGAATGAGCGATAATGATTGCACAAACAGGAGTTCCCATCATGGCTTCGAACATGGCTTATCTGACTACCTCGGCCCGCTTGATGCGAACGGGCCTGGCCGTGGCGGCGCTGGGCGCACTGGCGGCTTGCGCGAATATGAACAACATCCCGGCGGGTGCAACGCTCGCTCAGGTTGAAGCGCAATTTGGCCAGCCCAATTTCTCGTGCCCGGACGATACTGGCGGCCGGCACCTGATCTGGACCCAACAACCCATGGGGCAGTATGCCTGGGGCACGCATGTCAATGCCGCGGGCCAGATTGATCGCGTCACGCCCCTGCTCACCGACAAACATTTCCAGCTTCTGGCCAAAGGAACCTGGACCCAAGACCAGGTGCGCTGCGAGTTCGGGCCGCCGGCCATTATCGATAGCGTTGGCATGCCCTCGGTCAGCGTGCATGTCTGGAGTTATCGGTATCGGGAGAACAGTGCCTGGAATTCACTGATGTACGTATATTTCGGCCACGACGGTTCGCACGTAACCCGCTTTCATCCCGGCCCCGACCCGATGTATGAAAAACGCAATAATTTATAATCCTGAAAATTGATTTACGGCTGGCACCCACAAGGGGTGCCGCTACATCAATCTACTTATCGTTATCGGCCAACCCATCCGGGCCATGGCGCAGGCGGTTTCGCAGCTTGCGCGCGCGGCGCCAGCGCCAGAGCATGGTGGCCCAGCCCGACACTCCGTACACCACAAACAGGCCAAATAATACGACGGGCGGGTCGCTGGATACGAAAACGAATACGGCCACCAGCAGCAAAATCACCCAGAACGGCACGCTGCGTCCCAGGGCGAACGATTTCCCGCTATAAAACGGCGTATTGGTCACCATGGCAACGCCCCCGTATACCGTGATCACAAAAGCCAGCCAGGCAATGGTGCTGTGTTGCAGCAAGAATTTATTATCGACCGCCAGCCACACGAAACCGGCCACCAGGGCCGCCGCCGCCGGGCTGGGCAGGCCCTGGAAGAAACGCTTGTCGACGGTGCCGATGTTGGCGTTGAAACGCGCCAGGCGCAAGGCCGCCCCGACCACGTAGATGAATGCGGCCAGCCAGCCCCATCGCCCCAGATCGCGCAACATCCACTCGTAGATAACCAGGGCCGGCGCAATACCGAACGAGGCCATGTCCGACAGTGAGTCGTACTGTTCGCCAAAGGCGGATTGCGTATTGGTGAGCCGCGCCACGCGCCCATCCATGCCATCGAACACCATGGCCGCAAAAATTGCGATGGCCGCAATTTCGAAACGCCCGTTCATGGCCTGCACAACAGCATAAAAACCCGAAAACAGATTGGCCGTCGTAAACGCATTCGGCAGCAAATATATGCTGCGCCGGCGGGTAGGTTCGTCAAGCGGAAAATTAGACATAGGGCTACTCTTGATTGGCTACAGGCAGCTCGGCCAGCACCGTGCTGGTTGCGTGCACCTTGTCGCCTATTGACACCCGAGGCCGCGAACCCAAGGGTAAATATACATCCACGCGTGATCCGAAACGGATAAAGCCATAGCGCTGGCCGCCATACACCTTGTCGCCCGGCTTTATGTAGCACAGAATGCGCTTGGCGATCAGGCCCGCAACTTGCACGCAAGTGACCACATGACCATGCCCGGTGCGCAGAACCGTGGCATTGCGTTCGTTTTGAGTAGACGCCTTATCGAGCGCCGCATTGAAAAACTGCCCGGCAAAATAATCTATCGATACGACCTCGCCTGCGACCGGCGCGCGATTCGAATGGACGTTGAATACGTTCATGAAGACGCTGATTTTCAGTGCATTGCGTTGGGCGTACGGATCGTTGATCTCTTCAACCGACACCACCCGCCCGTCGGCGGGCGACAGCACATTAAGCTCGCCGTCCGAAGCCACCCGGGCCGGGTCGCGAAAAAACTGCAACACAAACAGAGTTATCAGCCACAAGGGCAGCGAGCCCCAGGGCGACCAGAAAGTGAACAGAACGGAAATGAGCACCATGGCGGCCAGATACGGCCAGCCTTCGCGTGCAATAACAGGGTGCGGATAGGCGGGTTTATTCATCGTGAGTAGAAGAATAACCGAATTAGACGAACGAGGGGATGGCGCCCGCTACAAAAATGGGCACCAAAATCATTGGCGGCCGAGAGGGTATGTACAAAAGGAATGGCACCCACAAGGGGTGCCGCTACAAAGACATGCCCGTGAATTACGTAGCGGCAGCCCTTGTGGCTGCCATTTCCGCGCTAGAAAATCGGGTGCGCCCCATGTGCTGGGCGTACAAAAATGGCAGCCACAAGGGCTGCCGCTACAAGCCTGGCAAAGAAATTTAGTTCTTGGTTTGATCAACCAATTTATTCGCTGCGATCCAGGGCATCATGGCACGCAATTTGCCGCCCACCTGTTCGATTTGCGACTCGGCGTTGATCCGGCGGCGCGACAGAAGCGTTGGGGCGCCAGCCGCATTTTCCAGGATGAAGTTCTTGGCATAGGCGCCCGATTGAATATCATCCAGGGCGCGGCGCATGGCCTTGCGGGTCTCGGCGTTGACGATCTTCGGGCCGGTTTCGTATTCGCCGTATTCGGCATTGTTCGAAATCGAGTAGTTCATGTTGGCGATGCCGCCTTCATAGATCAGATCGACAATCAGCTTGAGTTCGTGCAGACACTCGAAATAAGCCATTTCCGGCGCATAGCCGGCTTCGACCAGGGTTTCGAAACCGGCTTTGATCAGTTCCACCGTACCACCGCACAGCACCGCCTGTTCGCCGAACAAATCGGTTTCGGTTTCTTCCCGGAAATTGGTTTCGATGACGCCGGCGCGGCCGCTGCCGATGGCGCAGGCATACGACAGGGCTACATCGCGGGCGACGCCGGATTTGTCCTGATGCACGGCGACCAGCGAAGGCACGCCACCCCCTTGGCGATAGGTGCTGCGCACCGTATGCCCTGGCGCTTTGGGCGCGATCATGATGACGTCGATATCATTGCGCGGGATGACCTGGCCATAATGAACGTTAAAGCCATGCGCAAAGGCCAGAGCGGCACCCGCCTTGATGTTGGGGGCCACGTGATTGCGATAGACCTCGGCAATGTGTTCGTCGGGCAACAGCATCATGACCAGATCGGCGCCTTTGACCGCCTGATCCACTTCCTGGACAGCCAGGCCGGCATTGACGGCCTTGCTCCACGATGCCCCGTCCTTGCGCAAACCAACGACTACATTCACGCCAGATTCATGTAAATTAAGCGCATGCGCGTGGCCTTGTGAGCCGTAGCCGATGATGGCGACTTTCTTGCCTTTGATCAAGGACAGGTCACAATCTTTGTCGTAAAAAACTTTCATTTATAAAACTCCAGGATTCAAGAAATTGTTGTTGCTTCTAATTTAAGAAATGGCTGTTGCCAATAGATAATTGCTGCTTTGATGGCAGCCACAAGGGCTGCCGCTACACAAACATATGCTTTATAGCTTGAGGACACGTTCTCCGCGGCCTATGCCTGAAACGCCGGTGCGCACGGTTTCCAGAATCGCGCTGCGATCCAGGGCGCCGATAAAGGCTTCGATTTTTTCTTGCACCCCCGTCAATTCGATGGTGTAGACCTTGTCGGTAACATCGATGATACGGCCGCGAAAGATATCCGCCATGCGTTTCATCTCTTCGCGCTCTTTGCCCACCGCCCGCACCTTGATCAGCATCAGTTCGCGCTCGATGTGCGGGCCTTCGGACAAATCCACCACCTTGACCACGTCCACCAGACGGTTCAGATGCTTGGTGATTTGTTCGACGACTTCGTCCGAGCCCTCGGTCACGATCGTCATACGCGACAGCGTAGAGTCTTCGGTAGGGGCCACCGTCAAGGTTTCAATGTTGTAGCCGCGCGCCGAAAACAGCCCCACTACGCGCGACAAGGCGCCGGGTTCGTTTTCCAGAAGGATAGAAATGACGTGTTTCATTGTTTTCTCTCCTTACAGGTCTTCTGAGCCAAGCAGCATCTCGGTCAAGCCACGGCCCGACTTCACCATCGGCCATACGTTTTCGGTCTGGTCGGTAATGAAATCCATAAACACCAGCCTATCCTTGTGCTTGGTAAAGGCCTCGCGTATCGCGGGCTCTACATCGGCCGGTTTATCGATGCGCATGCCCACGTGGCCATAGCTTTCAACCAGTTTGACGAAATCCGGCAAGGCATCAACGTAGGATTCTGAGTAACGCGAGCCATAATCGATTTGCTGCCATTGCCGCACCATGCCCAGATAGCGGTTGTTCAGACACAGCACCTTGGGCGTCAGGTGATACTGTTTGCAGGTGGAAAGCTCCTGGATATTCATCTGAATCGAGCCCTCGCCGGTGATCACCGCCACATCGCTGCCCGGATTGGCCATCTGCACGCCCATGGCGTAGGGCAATCCCACACCCATGGTGCCCAGGCCGCCCGAATTGATCCAGCGCCTTGGCTCATCGAACCGGTAATATTGCGCGGCCCACATCTGATGCTGCCCCACGTCCGAGGTCACAAATGCTTGCCCGCCCGTGACTTCCCACAATTTCTCAACCACGTACTGCGGTTTGATAATGGTGTCCGACCCCTCATATTTAAGGCACTGGCGACCGCGCCAGGTAGTAATTTGCTGCCACCATTTGGCCAGGGCCGGCTTATTGGGGGGAGTGTCCGCGCTAGCCTGTTCATAAAGAACATAGAGGTCTTGCAACACGTCTTTCACGTTGCCCACGATAGGCACATCGACGCGCACGCGCTTGGAAATGGACGACGGGTCAATATCGATATGTATGATCTTGCGCGGATTCTGGGCGAAATTCTTGGGGTTGCCGATGACGCGATCATCGAACCGCGCGCCAACGGCCAGCAAGACATCACAATGCTGCATGGCCATATTGGCTTCGTAAGTGCCATGCATGCCGGGCATGCCCATGAACTTGTCATCGCTGGCCGGAAACGCCCCCAGGCCCATAAGGGTATTGGTGCACGGTGCCCCCAGCAACTCCACGATCCGGCGCAATTCGGGTGCCGCGTCAGAGAGCACGACGCCGCCGCCCGAATACACCATGGGGCGCTCGGCCGCCAACAGCATTTGCACCGCTTTCTTAATTTGCCCCTGATGCCCTTTGGTCACCGGAGCGTAAGAGCGCATATGCATTTCGCCGCGCGGCGGCGTGTACTTGCAGGTCGCTACCGTAATGTCCTTGGGAATATCGACCAGCACGGGGCCAGGCCGGCCAGTTTTGGCAATATAAAACGCGCGGCGCATGGTTTCGGCCAGATTTTTCACATCGCGCACCAAAAAATTGTGCTTGACGCAGGGCCGCGTAATGCCCACGGTATCGCATTCCTGGAAGGCATCTTCGCCTATGGCGTAACTGGGCACCTGGCCGCTGATGATCACCATGGGGATGGAGTCCATGTAGGCGGTGGCAATACCTGTCACGGCATTGGTCACGCCCGGGCCGCTGGTCACCAGGGCGACACCAATCTTGTTCGAAGAACGCGAATAGGCATCGGCCGCGTGCACGGCTGCTTGCTCGTGACGCACCAGAATATGCTGAAATTTGTCTTGTTTGTAAATGGCATCGTAGATGTACAGGACCGCACCACCGGGGTAACCAAAAACGTGGTCAACACCCTCTTCGGCCAGACAACGCACGACGATATCGGCACCATTGAGTTCCATGTTGTATTCCTTTCGTAACCGGCACTGATATCCCGATTGGCCAGACTGGGCCAGAGCTTGAGCCGGTTGCGGCAACATAATCCGGCGCTTTATGGCTCACGGAGCCATGCCACCCAGACACCTTGCCGTCCCGACACGCACTCGTCGAAACGCAGTACGAGCGTTCATCATGAACGCGGGAGGTAGAAACGGATGCTTTGGCAACACACGCTTGTGGCGCGGCCAACAGCCAATAAATGCAGGCGCAAAAAACCGGGCGGGTAACCCGGACGACGTAGCCCTTTACAACCCGCCCTGGATAGGTGGACGAGCCGGACGGATACTTTACCGCGTTGCAGCATCAGAATCAAATCGCCCAGGTTCAAAGATCGGCACGCAGCCACACGCAAAATAGAAGAATCTGACCCTGTCTACCTCTATACTTCGCATAACTTCATTATGCCGGACCTTGCATGGCGCTACGTATTCCGCAACTGCAGCGTTTCTTTTACAGCCATTATTTTTTTGGTGGCCTGCGCCAGGCCATTGGCGTGCTGCTGCCGGCGATACTGATGGGAGGCCTGTTCAATCGTTACGACATCGGCATGATTGCGGCGATGGGCGCCTTGTGCGTAGCCATCATCGACCAGCCTGGCGGCCCCCGGCGTTACCGGACCAACGAAATGCTGGGCGGTATTGTGCTGGGATCCCTGACCGTTGCCATTACCGGCATGGCCTCGTTGAACCCGCTGCTGATCTGGCTCATTGTCCCGCTACTGAGTTTCTTTCTTTCAATACTCACCGTATTCGGCAAACGCGGCGGCCTGATCGGCTTCGCATGCCTGCTGCTTATGACGCTTACCATGCACACGTCGCTGCAGCCCCAACAGGTGTTGGGCCACACCCTGTACTCCATGCTGGGCGGCGTGTTCTATTTTATTTTCAGCTTTTGCTTAAGCAGCGTGTTCTGGTTTCGCATAGAACAGCAAGCGCTTTCCGTTGCGCTCTTCGCCACCGCCGACTACATGGCAGCGCGATCGCGGTTCTACGATGTCGCCACCAACCTCGATGCCAACTACCGGCAACTGATCCGCACCCAGGCCGACATGACTGACAAACAGCAGGCGGCGCGCGACATGGTGTTGCGCGAATTGCCCAAAGGACATGGCCGCGGCGATCATCATCGGATCGCGCTGCTGAATATTTTTGTGGGTATGATCGACTTGCTCGACAGCCTGGTCGCCACCCATACCGACTATGCAACGCTGCGCCAGCGCCTGCCCGACAGCGACATTATGCTGTTCTGCCGCGATGCCCTGTACAAGCTATCGGTCAGCATCGGACGCGTCGCACTCAATATCGCCCGCAACAAGCAAGTAAAGGAACGCAGCAGCGTCAAAGCCGAATTGCGAGCCATCGAGTACGAACTGGAACATTATCGCCGCCAAGGCCTGGATACAAACGAGCCCGAGGTCTACGCCCTTTTGGTACAAGTGCTGCGCCGCCTGCGCAATGCGGCAAAAAGCATCGACCGCATGGCCGAACAAACGCAGCGCAGCACGACTGAAGCCTCGGTGAACTTGCGCCTGAACAAATCCCTGCTGCCATTTCTGTCGCGCCAGGAATTGCGCTTCGGCATGCTGACCAGCAATTTTCGGCTGAGCTCCCCCCATTTCCGTTACGCCTTGCGGGTGGCGATCGCCGTCATGGCCGGCATGGGCCTGACCGCCGTGCTGGGGCTATTCATGACGAAGGAAGGCATGACCGTAACGCTGGCGGCACACAGCTATTGGATTATCCTCACCATCATCATCGTCATGAAGCCCGGCTTCGCTCTGACTCGGCAACGCAACGGTTGGCGGCTGACCGGAACCCTGATCGGCTGCGCTCTGGCCTTTGTGCTCTTTAACCTGACCCACAACCTTGACATCTACTTCGCGGTGCTGGTCGTCGCCTACGTACTGGGCAGCAGCCTGGTCCAATTGAACTACACCGTATCAGCCATTTTCAACACCTTGTTCGTACTGCTGGCTTTTCAATTCTTGTCGCCAGGCACCAATTTCGTCATTGGTGAACGGGCGGTCGACACGGTGATCGGCTGCGGCCTGGCCCTGCTTTGCAGCTATATCCTGCCATGGTGGGAACGCAGCTATATGGATCCGCTGGCGCGTGCCGCCCGCGTCGCCAACCAGGAATTTCTGAAGTCCGGACTGCACTACGCCGCGCTGCGCCGCGCCCAACTCGGCTCGGACGCGCCGCCCGCCGCGCAACAGGCCAAGCGGGACACCGAACTCGAAGACGCCGATTTTGCCCTGCGTCTGGCGCGCAAAAACGTGCATATCGCCTTTGGCAATTTTGCTGCGGCGTTCTATCGCATGATGGGCGAACCCGTATCGCATCAGAAGGATGTGCCGGAGCTGAACAACCTGCTTATCCAGAACCATGTACTGGCCTCGCAGATCAGCGCCGCCGTCCCCATCCTGGCCACCCTCCCCGTCGTGCCCGACGGCGTACAAAAAATGCTCGATGCCATTTCGACGCTGTTGTCAGGCCAGGATGCCACGCCCCCCACCTCGATCGAAACCGAAGGCGAGATGGCAGCCCTCGCCTATCCGTTAAAACAAATGGCCAAAGCCGCCCAGCTAATCCGCCGGGAAATGCGCGGGCTGGAAGCCGTCGCAGCAGAGAAGCTCTTGTAGCGGCACCCCTTGTGGGTGCCATCGCCCGGCATTGCCCAAACAGGCGACCACTGGCATCGCCCCTACGCCTGCCGCCGGAATACCAATTTATTCGGCGCGGAAACCTCCGCCGCGTACCCGTATCCCTCGCTGGCAAACGCCTGCAATGCCCCCGGCTTTTTAATCCGCTTCTCGATCACATACCGGGCCATCAGCCCGCGCGCCCTTTTCGCATGAAAACTAATTACCTTCCAGGCGCCGTTCTTGTAATCCTGAAATACGCACTGCACCACATCCACGGTCAGCGCCTTGCGGTCGACCGATTTGAAATACTCTTCAGACGCCAGATTCAACAACACGGTTTCGCCTTGCTCGGCCATGCGCGCATTCAAATATTGGGCAATTGAGCTCCCCCAATAGTCATATAGGGTTTCGCCTTGTTTAGTGGCAAGCCGCGTGCCCATTTCCAGACGATAAGGCTGCATCAGATCAAGCGGGCGCAACACGCCATACAGGCCGCTGAGTATTGCCACATGGTCCTGGGCCCAATCCAGTTGCTTGTCCGTTAGGGTTGGCGCATCCAGCCCGCCGTATACATCACCGTTGAACATCAGCGCCGCCTGCCTGGAATTGGCCTGCGTAAAGTGCGGTTGCCAATGCGCGTAACGCTCTACATTCAACTGAGCCAGCTTGTCGCTCAAGCCCATGAGCGCGGCCACTTGCGTGACCGACTTCTTCTTCAGCACCTTGATCAGGCCAGCCGCCTGCTCGACAAATATAGGCTGGGAATGCAGCGTCGTGCGAACGGTTGAATCAACATCCAGTTTTTTTGCGGGAGACAATACCAGCAGCATTTTTTTTCCTGTTAGATGTGGCACCCACAAGGAGAGCCGCTACAACAGCAACGAACAGATTTGTAGCGGCACCCCTCGTGGGTGCCATCGCCGAAAAACAGACTACCGCGCTGTCCATCCGCCATCGAGCGACATGGTCGTGCCGGTCATCTGCTCTGCCGCGTCCGACGCCAAAAACACCGCCGCGCCCCCCAACTGCTTGGTCGTCACGAACTGCAAAGACGGCTGCTTTTCGACCAAGAGCTCTTTCGCTGCGGCCTCGACCTCAATACCCTTGCTCTTGGCCACTGCCTGGATCTGTTTTTCTACCAGAGGCGTGCGCACCCAGCCCGGACAAATGGCATTGCAAGTCACGCCATTGCCGGCGTTTTCCAGCGCAGTCACCTTGGTCAAACCCACTACACCATGTTTGGCCGCTACATAGGCGGATTTATTAGCCGACCCTACCAAGCCATGGGCCGACGCGATATTGATAATGCGCCCCCAACCTTGCTTCTTCATATGCGGCAAGGCTGCGGCCGTGCCATGAAACACGGCCGAAAGGTTCAAGGCGATGATCGCATCCCAGCGTTCAACCGGAAAGTCCTCAATCAGATCGGTATGCTGGATGCCTGCGTTATTCACCAGAATATCGATGCTACCCAAGGCTTTCGCGGCCTTGTTGATGAACTCGCGCGTGTCGGCGGCCTTGGACAAATCCGCACTGATGTAATACGCCTTCACCTTGAAATCGTGCTCCAGCCCGGCGCGCTCTTTTTCAATCGCGGCGGCATCGCCAAAGCCATTGATCACCACATCGGCGCCATTGGCGGCAAGCTCGCGCGCAATCGCCAGACCAATACCACTAGTCGAGCCCGTAATAACGGCATGTTTACCTGTAAGCATAACGTTCCTTTCCTCGTCAATATCGTCCAAAATCGATTCATTTCTGCTGCATTAGTGTAACGCTGCAACGCGTACACGCGAGCGCCCGGCCGGCACCGGGCGCATGAGCAGGTTTTTAATTTACTTGCTAGAATGGCAGACTTGCTTTATCGACCCACCCGGACAGGTGGCAGAGTGGTCGAATGCGCTGGACTCGAAATCCAGTGTACGTTTAGGCGTACCGTGAGTTCGAATCTCACCCTGTCCGCCAAACAGCTTATGGAAACCCGCAGAGCCCAGGGGCGTTTGCAGGTTGCGAACGGCAAGTTTCGTTTTCGGTTATCCGTGGCTGATTTGTCACAAGAAGAGTGCTTGAGGCAAGCAACTGCCGCTGCCGGGCAGGTGCTTTAACAGCCCGCGTGAGCACGGGCGGGGCATGGCCACGGCGCCAGCCGGTAGCGTTCAGAACAAGGCCAGACAGAGTGACGGGGTAAGTTTTTTCCGAAGGTGTGAAAAATTTTGCCACCTACCCCGCAAAAAATGCCGGGCAACTTTTCAAACTTTTTGGGTGTCGGCTTTGGGTAATCGAAACCGAAACTTGCTGTCTGCCGCTTACCGTTCCCATCCACGACCTGAAAGCCCCAGTACCCATCAGCTATTCACGCATCAGCCGTGGAATGAAGGCAAAATCAACGATGTACCATTCCAGCCGAGTCGTTTGACGACCCCTGCTGGGAGTCACGGTACAACGTGTGATGGTGCTTTCGTCGCAGCGATGGGGTTAATGAGATCAACGGCAAGAACCACATCAAGGGTGTGGGGTAAGCGCCGTGTGCTGGATTTATCTCGTCAGGATGTTCGTGAGGCCATCGGTGCTGCGGATAATGCGTCTATTCTCTTTCGCGGAGTATTGGCAACCGACTATGTGCACGGGTGAACTCGCCGTCTACCAGTGGCTGTTTACCGCCACCAACGCTCAAGGGGGCGGTGTGGGCAGCTTGGCGCTGGCGGCTGTAGGCGGTAGATTGCAAAAGGTAGCCCGAAAGTTTCGACTTCGTTTATCGGGGATTCTGACAAACGTTGTTAGCTTCGGCAGGCAGAAAACGACCCATATGCGCAGATCGAAACTATGCACAGGTGCCATGATATCGACGGTGCCGACCCCTATGGCGCTGGGAGTTCAAGGCTGGCGCGATTTGCGCGTAGTTATATCGTTTGCAGGAAGGAACCGCATGAGCGAGTCTGTAGCTCGGAGCGGACGCGACTTGGTGCTGGGCGCCTCCAGCCGCGCGAAGACCTTCCCCTTCATCGTCAGGTCGCCCTCAATGTAGCGATGCGTGATTGTCGTGCTCTCGTGGCGGTCTCGTGAATTGGGACCACCACTGCACTCGGCTGCGGAAACCATGTCCAGTTCGACGCTGGGCGATCCCGCCAGATGCCGCGCCACGCCTACGTTGGCGACGGTCTACGCATACGAGCTGCGCATAGTTCACAATTGTGCATAGGGGTCGTTGCAAAGCTTTGCATAGCGACCCAAAGCGGAAATAGCCGGCTTGGAACAGCGGACGCTCAGGAACGTTTGAATTTATCGGCCTGCACTGCTTTTCACGCAGGTCCGATGGAATGAGATGTTAGGCGGCAGGTAATTCATGGTCGAGGTATTTCAGCAAGATATCCCGCGTGAGTAATAGCATTTGCCATCTTGTCTGACTATCAGTGGGTGGTGCACTTACCCAATTACCATGACGAACGGGGTCAGCGTAATTCTTAACCGCAGCATCAATAGTGGCTCGGTCGGTTCCTAGAGCCGCATGCATTTCGTCCCAGCGATCATTACCTGATTTGGAAACAAACGCCGACTTAAGGCTTTCAATGGCACGGTAGCAGTACGTTGCGCAGTCGATTATGTCTGTTATCGCACGAAGGAAGTCGCGCAATGCCAAGCGGAAAAAGACATTTTGGTTGGCCAACCGAAAAGCGCGATTAAAGATCGGCCCGTGTGGGTTAAACCCGAGTGTTTGATCAGGTGTATCGCCTGTTGGACGAACCCCAAAAACGTGGGGTGTACCATCTTCTTCCGTCACCTGAATCAGTTCGACTGCATATCCCGATCCTAAGGAGAAACCGAGCGCCCCGATGACGATGATCGCAAAGTGCTCTGCTGTAACGTACGCAGTAGCCCAGCCGTCTATAGGCGCAAGCTCTAGCAGGACAGTGATTTGCGACGAATCACACTGTGCGATAACTCGACCTTGATCGAGGATTTCCCATTCGATCGGGCCAAATCGGATATCAGCTCTCTCTGGATGAACTCTGCCTGTTGCGATATAGCGCATATGCCACCTAACAGTTATTGAGCGGACCGGCTGGGGCCAAGTAACAATTAATGATCATGCACCTATTATGCGTAGGTAATGATTTGATAGACAAAGCTTTTACCAAAGTGGCATCCGCCGTATAACAACTCTGATAGTATGGGCGCAATGATGCAGCACCGAAGGTCTGCTTTTGGAAAAAGTGTTGGCTGGCCGCGTCTGGCCGATTGTAGACCCCCACGCCGTCGTGCACCAGCACCTTCATGCGGTTGGCAAACAGATACGCATGGTGGGGGCGTGCCGCGCCAAAGACTTGTACCACCCGCGCCAGTGCCGAATCGGTGCCGGCGCGCATGTCCATGGGATCCACGGCCAGCCAGACCGCCTCGATTCGGATCATTGGACCAGATCCCGCAGCCAGGCAGCACAGTCGCCCGCGGCGGCCACCGGCCACGACACCTTGATAGCCATAGCACCACGGCGAAGTTCGATTCGGATGTCGGCAGCCGGCACCTGCGCGGCAGGCAATCTTACCGGCACGAAGCCCGCCACCGGTGACGAATTCGAGACGCGCGACGGGGGTGCCTCTTGCAAATCATGATGGCCAAAGCGTTCGTGCTCAGCGACCCAACGGCGCAACAAGTTGGCGTTCAATCCGTGGCTAAGCGCCACGGCTGCCACCGAGATGCCCGGCTGCTGGCAGGCCGCGACCAGATCGGCCTTGAAGGAGGGTTCATAAGAGCGGCGATGGCGCCGTCCGAGAGCTTGGGTCTTAGCGATAGTGTCCACGTGTCCACCTAAAGGTTAATGGACACGTATCCTCTTAAATTGCCGCCACATGTTCAAGATGACATCCCCAGACGCACACGCTCATCCACAAAAACCCGCATGAATACTGGCTCTCCCGCCTTTCACCGCCCACCAGTTTTCGAAACTCGTGGGTTTTTGATGACACTATATTTTGCCTCACTCGGCAACTTTCCAGCATGGCTTTCTTTGTCAGTCCATGCTTCGCAGCCAGTCTGGCCAACCCTGCCGCTGCCGAGATGTTGACAACCATGTTCAAGCGCACATCTTGGCCGTCCATGTCCTGTAATTGGCGTTGGCGATATTCCGGTTGCCGGGTTGCGTTGTGTTTTGCGATGCCATCACCTTATTGCGACGCAGTGATGGCAAGAGAATAAGTGCGAAGGGCCACCTACCCTGTCTACGGCAATGCGTACCGAGTTTTCAGGGATATAAAACATAGTGCTGTCTCCCTTTAATAGTTATTAAGCACTTGACAAGCGCATGCTATTTGCATGCCAATTCTCTGATATTTTTATTTTAGCTCGCTGGAGATAACACTTTGAAAATAAACGATAAAAATCAATGAAATGGGTAAAAAAAGGCCTAAAAAAAGCAGCTGAAATCTTAACTCCTAAGTATCACGACAGTGAAGTTGAAAATCATCACGGTGCAACAACGCTGCTTCGGTCAGTTCACCAGTAGCATGCCTTTAGACAGCAAGTCTTTTAGCGCGCCCCTTAATCCTCGGACGGACGACAGATTTCTATTCTTTACCGGATATATAACGCTTACGGTCGGCATATAAAAAGTACTAGGAAACAGGCAGGAAAATACCCCTCCCCATGACTCAAGGTCTCTTCCTATATCGCTGGGGAGCACTCCCACCATGTTGGGTCTTGCACTGACCAGGGCATGTATGGTTCTGGCAGAGCTTGTTTCTATCACTGCGGCCGGCGGCGCTACGCCTTTGGATGCAAAGAGCTCACTTATGGCCAAACGAGTGGGACTATTGCGTGGTGGCAACAGCCATGTATAGTTTCTCAATTTCTCCCAATTTATCTTGCCGTTTTTTGCTATCTCATTATCCGGATGTACGATCAAGCAGCCTTTTTGAGTGAATATTTTTTCTTGGGCGAGATTTGCCGATTCAAAAGCTGCATTGGAACGGCCAATGACCGCATCCAGCTTTGCGCTCTGCATCAAAGAAATTAGCTGATCTGTGGATCCTTCGTGGATACTGATAGACATGCGGTATTGGTCGCTCAATAAGCAAAGTATCAGTCGTTGCGAAAATTGGTCGGAGATGAACGGAATCAGACCCAATCGAAGATGCCCCCCCCTGCCGTTCTCAAAAGCGTCTAGATCGCTGGATAGCGATTCGACATCAGCCAGCAAAATCTCGGCACGAGACAGTACGATCTTTCCGGCTTGGGTAGGTACTACTCCTACGGACTGGATGCGTTGGAATAATTTCATGCCAAATAGCACTTCGATTTCATGAAGCATACGGCTGATTGCGGGCTGACTCACCTCCATTTTCTTTGCCAGATCCGTTAACGACCCGGTAATAGCGATTTCTTTTAGCAAGGCTAAATCCCTGATGCGTAACTTTGACATCAGATTGTCAAGTTTTCCCGCGGCTTTTCCGTGGGCTAACGACAGCTCGGCTTCATTTGGCATGCTCTTGCTTTTCGGGTTTTATCGGAAATCTTAATGCATAACAGAAATGTTATGCATTAATAATAATAAATTACTTCAAAATTATGTCATGAATCTGAAGGCTAACCTATTTGAAGGAGAAACCGAATGAAATTGCTGAAAGCCTTGCGTCGCTGGCATAACGCGTTTGCGATATACACGTATATTTTTGCAGCACTTGGTCAAGGGCTTTTGTTAAACGTTTCGATGGCCCAACCGAGTTCATATCCATCGCATCCAATCCAGTTAATACTTCCCTACGCTCCTGGAGGGACTGGCGATGTCATAGCTCGTCTGGTTTCAGAAAAGTTATCGGTTGAATTGGGGCAGCCTGTCATTATTCTCAATAAGCCGGGCGCAGCAGGGACTATCGGAGCAGGGGCTGCTGCCAGGGCCAAGCCGGATGGGTACACACTGTTGCTTGGGTACACGTCAGAGATGGTTATTTCACCCTATCTTATCCCTGACATTCCTTACAGTGTGAGCCACGATTTTGTGCCAGTCGCTATGGCTGGCTCGACCCCTCTTATTTTGGTGGCAAATCCAAAGCTAAAAGTAAAAGATATGCGTGGGTTTATTGCATTGGCTAAAAAGCAGCCAAATGTTCTTTCCTATGCTACGGCGGGAGTAGGAAGCCCTGCGGACATAGCCGGACGCCTGCTGGAAAAAACCACAGGCATTCGACTGATCAATGTGCCCTATAAAGGTGGGGGTCAAGCGACTACCAGCGTTGTTTCTGGCTTTTCCAGCATTTATTTTTCAGGAATGCCTCCCGCAGTACCGTTTATCAAGAGTGGCAATCTGATTGCATTAGGGGTCACATCGAAGGTTGCGAGTCCTGCAGCGCCCAATGTGGCCGCCCTGGCATCGGCTGGTTTCCCGCGCTTAGATCTGAATGGATGGTTTGGCTTTTTTGTGCAGAAAGGTGTCGATCCAAAAATTACCGCTCTATTGGCGAAAAAAATCAATGCAATATTACAAGACCCGATTATCCGGGGAAAATTGAAAGTTCTCGGAGTAACCACGCCAACCATGACACAAGCACAGTTTGCCAATTATGTGGCCCATGAACAAAAGAAATATGCCGCTTTGATTAAAGAATTGAATATCAAATACTAATTCAGCATGGAGAAAAAATGAGATTATGGCTTTTAGGCACCGGCACGCCCACGCCTTCGTTGAGAAGAATGTGTTCTGGGTACGTTGTTCAGGTTAAAGATGATTATTTGATTTTTGACCACGGTTTTGGGGCGCATCATCGATTGCTGGAGCTTGGGATACCTGCGGTAAAAATCTCGCACGTTTTTTTTAGCCACCATCACTACGATCACATGGGAGATTATCCGCGTTTATTACTGACTAGATGGGATCAAGGAGTGGAAAAAATCAAGGAGCTTGAGGTCTTTGCTCCCCCACCTATCAGGCTGATTACGGAGCGCTTAATTGCCGATGATGGGGTCTTTGGCCCCGACTTGATTTCACGCACGGAAAATCAGGCCAGTATTGATGTGTACCAGGCACGAGGTGGAACGGGTACGCGGAAACGCCCAAATCCGACGGTTCATGAATTGTCGAATCGGGATTTGGTGAGTCGATCAAATTGGACAGTGCAGGTGATCCCAGTCAATCATTTTGCGCCACACCTGATATCGTATGGATATCGCTTGGACGCCGAGGGACAATCGATTGTCTATTCCGGGGACACGGGTCCATGCCGTGAACTGGTCAAGATAGCCAAAGACTGCGACGTATTAGTCCATATGTGCCATTATTTATCTGGCACGGCACCGAGTAAAACCTTTGCGGCATTTACCATGGGTCACAAGGAACTTGCGCAAGTGGCGCAGGAAGCCAATGTACGCAATTTGATTATCTCACATGTCACTGAACAGTTTGATCGCCCTGGCATGAGAGAAAAAGTCATCCGTGATATTGGCGAGATATATCATGGCAATGTTTTCTTCGGCGAGGATTTAATGGAGATACCGCTAAATGGGCCTGGGCCGGCCAAGCTTGTTTAGGCATATGAAGTGGGTGGGTAATCCCCCATTTTTAGCAGTAAGCGGCAGTAGAATCGGTTAAAGGTTTACCAGCTAATTTCTGTCTCGGGGTGATGCTCCCCAAGGCCATGTTGGGCCGTTCGTTGTTGTAGGTTCAGAGCCAGGTGGTGGCGCCGACCTGAACGTCGTAAGTGATCCACTAAGCACTCCAGAGCTCGCGTGACACGCTCGGCAGGCAAAGAGAAGTCCCTTGCCGTCCCAGGGTTAGGCGTGGCAAGAAGAAAAATTTTGTTATGACAACCCGTAGGGGTGACCACATCATCAGATCAATGTTTTACTTTTGAGCATCTCTTGCGGCACCCTGGATATTGTCACCGGCTTTTTGAATTTGCTGGCCGGCTTGACCTATTGCCTTGTCAATTGCCTTACCGGCCTTTTCTGCCGGGCCTTCGTGTTTTTGGCAACCGGCCAAGGTCAAAGAGAGGAGTCCCATCGCGACAAGGGTCACAGCACTGCGTTTATTTTTAAGCATTTTCATTTCCTTTAATATTGATCTTTAGCCATTTGGCACGGGCTACCACAAGGGTCGCCCCTATGAATCGCGGGTTCATCGAAATACCGAAACACGAATTACCGATCCGTATCAATTCCGGCAATTACTATTGCAGCGCCGAACACCTTCATGGATCAGGGTGCTGCTCCGTGGTTTGTGCAAGCCGCAGGAGCTGCCAGCTATGCCGACTACGCGACAGCTTACCAGCTTCGCCAGTTGCGCCGCCATCCGGCTTCGGGATCTCCGCCGACGAAGTTGTGCGCCATTGCAGTGAATGGGTGCAGGCGACAAATCTTCCAGTCAATACCGATTTCGAAGACGGTTACTCCCGCACGATCGATGGGCTGGTAGGGCGCGTGGCGCCACGATATCGGTGTATCGGCCCTGGTCAGTTGCATGTATTATTTATAGCGGCTGGCCTGTCTTTTGGAATAAACGCCATTCGCCGGGCGTAGAGCCAAAGCGCTCCTTGAACATTCTGCCGAACGAAGAATGATCGGAAAAACCGCAGGAATACGCTAACGCGCCGATATGCGTGCCTGTGGACGAGTGTTCAATAAGTCTTCGCGCCCTGTCCAGGCGCACATCGCGTAGAACGGAATTAACGGTCGTACCCTGGCTGGCAAAAACGCGGTACAGCTTGGCACGTGAGCAGCCCAGCGCGCTGGCCAGTGCTTCGGCATTCAAATCAGGGTTGTGAGCCTGCTCCTGCATAACACGCAACGCGTCGGTAAATACGGTTCGCCGAAAATCATTGCAACCTTCGCTGGCGCACTTTGAATTGCTTCGCAACAGCATCAAAGCCATTTCCACAGTTATATCAAGCATATTTGCCAGTTCGAGCTGGCCCAATGAGCCGGCTTGCCGGTCCAGCAACACCATCTGGCTGCATATGAAAGGCGCCAGCGGGCTATGGTCGAGCAGCGCAACAGGGCCGAAAAATTCAACCCCCACGCCCATCGCCTGTATGACTCTGTCGCGCGCAAGCAGCAAATGCACTTCGCGAGAATCACTCCAGTAAAATTCCCCGTGTGCCGGGTTAATCACAACCAGCGAACCCGACTCTATGCGCGTTACAGCGCCATCCTCATCGTGCAATTCGACTGAGCCCTCTTGAAGCAGCATGAGTACGAGCCATTCGCCAGGCGTGGACAGAACCTTGCTTGGGTGCGCCCAGCCGGCGCATGAACAGAATTTCCTGCGGATACCATTTACCCAGGCAGCCTGACCATTGCGGCTACGCAAATCGGGCGTGGCCGCGCAGTGCAAACAGGAATTACCGGGCACGGACTACACCACACGCCCGCCCGGCCTCGCAGCCAAGGCGCTCCGTATGTGGCGGTTCGTCATAGTTCTCGATTAGCATTGTCTGTACTTTAGCAAGCGGCCGAGCAGAAGCTTTACAATACACGCCTTGAGCTATGTCTGCCAGTTTTTAATCTGCTTTTTGAATCAGCCGCCGGAAATGCCTCGACCAGCCCCCAATGCGGCCTCTCGAGCTGGCGGCGAGCCGCCCAGCATGCGCAAGGGCCGACCAGCCAATACATTAGCTTCAATGACTTCCAGAGAAACCAGGCGGGTTTCAGGCAGGAATACGATACAAATTACCAGCGACAACACGCATACCAACAGAAACAGGCCAATAGTGGCCGCCAACCCGATGCTCTGAACGATGGACAGAAATGTGAAGGCGACCAACGCATTGAACAGCCAGCTGATAGCCGACGCAGCAGCGATGCCCTGCTCGCGAATGGCACTAGGGAAAAGCTCAGACATCAGCACATAAGGCAATGGCCCCAGACTGACGGCAAATGCCATAATATAAACACCCAGGCCTGCTAGCCCTACCCAGGGCCAATCGAAGACCGCCGCTGCGCACACGGCGGCCAACCCCACCACCATGACGGCCGAGCCACTGATCAACAGCGGGCGCCGGCCGGCGCGGTCCACAATGGCCAGCGCCGCAAGCGTTGCAACAAAATTGACCAGGCCCAAGCCAAAAGTGGCCGCCAGGGCAGCTACGCCCGGAGCAAAGCCCAGTGTTTGAAAAATGCGTGGGGCGTAATACAGTATGCCATCGATGCCGCTTAAGTTTTGCAGCACAAACAGCAGGCTGCACAACATTAATACGGCGACCGTGCTGCCTCGTTCGAACCCGCCGCGGCGCAACTTTTTCCTGCCCTGGTCAGCGGTATAACCGCTTGTTTCGGGCCCGACAGTGGCCCCTGCGGAAATCTCGCGCCACTCGTCCAGCAGGCCCAGCCGCCGCGCAGCGTGTTCGGCGGCGGGCATATCGCCTCGGGATGCCAGCCACCGGGGGCTTTCAGGCAGCAGCCAAATCGCCAGCAAGCCTAGTATGGCCGGCAACGCGCCCGAACCCAGAATCAGTCGCCAAGACACCGACGACGCAAACGCCAGCGCAATACTATAGGCAATCAGGATGCCAGCTGTTATGGCGAGCTGGAACAGCGCTACGACAGCCCCACGCCGTCGGGCTGGAGTCGCCTCTGCGGCGTACATGGGAATAACCATCGACGAGAGCCCGACCGAGACACCGACCACGATGCGCGCAGCAATGAACCAAGCGTAATCCGGAGTGGCGAGAATAATACCGTACCCCGCCAAAGCAAAAGCGACGGCCAATAATATGACGATCCGCCGTCCCCACCGCTGAGACACGGGGCCGGCCAGCATCGCACCAAAAAAACAGGCAATGACAAGGATGGCAACCAGGGATTGCTCGCCGGTTACGCTTAATTGGAAAACATCTTTCAGTATGTCCAGGACCCCCGCGATCGACGTTATGCCGAACCCGAACAACACGCCGAAACATATCACCAGCATCGAGACCCTATGGGTCGGATCTAACAGTCGCAATCAAAACACCTTGCACGATTTTTTTAGTCGAATACTATAACAAGCAGCAAGCCATCATGGGCTGGATGCCATACTACCTCTCATCCCAGAACAACAGATGACTCGACTAGCGAAAAAATGGCTAGTGAGACACCAGAACCAAACATTGAGACGTTGTATCTAACAGCGCAATCGGCGCTGAATTTACACTTTGCTACGAGAGCTGCTGCAGGTTCACTCATGACTGCCCGCTTAGCTAACGCCGCCCTTCGCGTAGCCCTGCGCGCCGCCTGTGCACACCAAGGAAAAATATGAATATGCCCCTCACTAGCCAACCCTCCTCGTCAACAGCACAACCCGGCGCCGAGCTGGCTATCAATGGCGGCACTCCCGTACGAACGCAGCCTTTGCCATGGGAATTCCCGGGCGCATACTGGATGGGCGAAGAAGAACTCGATCTAGTCAGCCGGGTTGTAAAAGCGCGCAGTCCATTCCGCTTTTACGGCCTCGACGCCCAGGGAATGGTAGACACGCTCGAGGCCGAATGGCGTACCAACTTTGGCCACAAGCACGCCCTGGGAGTCTCATCGGGATCAGTCGCGCTGACCATTGCCTTGTCTGCACTCGATCTGGGGCCCGGCGACGAGGTCCTCGTGCCCGGCTACCTATGGGTCAGCTGTGTTTCAGCGGTTGTGCGCACCGGCGCCATTCCGAAGCTTGTCGACATCGACGATACCTTTTGCATCGACCCGCAAGATCTGCAGCGGCAAATCGGCCCTCGAACCAGAGCGGTGCTTTGTGTGCACATGAGCGGGGCCCCCGGAAATATCCAGGAAATCGCCTCGATCTGCAAAGATCGCCATCTGTTCCTTGTCGAAGACTGCGCACAGGCAGCCGGTGCAAGCTATAAGGGTCGGGCTGTAGGCCGTTTCGGCGACATCGGCATTTTCAGTTTCCAGTTGAACAAGAATATGACCTCGGGCGAAGGCGGGCTCATGGTCTGCGAAGACGACACGTTATTTCGCCGCATCGTGGCCTTGCACGACCTTGGGTATCCACGCACCGAAGCGGGCCGGCTCGATGTCAACGATCCCGACACGCAGTTATGGGGCCTGGGGGCCCGCATGTCGGAACTGGCCGGCGCCATGGCGCTTGCGCAAATGCGCAAGCTACCCGCCATTACGCAGGCAATGCGCAATGCCAAATGGCGTATCCGCGATGCGCTGGAAGGCACGCCGGGCCTGAAATTCAGAACCGTCCTGGATCGGGCAGGCGATAGCGGGCCCGCATTATTGATGATGCTGCCCGACGAAGCATCGGCCCGGTCGTTCATCGATGCTCTGAATGCGGAAGGCATCGTCGGCCCGCAAGGCAGCCTTACCTGCATCACCATGCGCCAATGGGGCATGCACTGGTATTCGAATATTCCGAGCCTGGTGAACCGCCGTTCCAATAGCCGTGACGGATTCCCCTGGACGCATCCGGACAACGCCTTCGCCAACGCGTACAGCTACAAACAGGGGGCGCTGGCAAAATGCGACGATCTGCATGCTCGCGGCGCCATGCTGGCTATTGCATCGACACTGACCGACCAGGATGTCAGCGACGTCATACAAGCCATGCGCAAAGTCGCCCAAGGGGTACTTTAATGTTAACGCGTAAAAAATCGGGAGGCCGCCATACTCGTCATTCTGGAGCACTGCATTGATCTACTTCGTCGCGGCCATCGCAGGCATTGCCGGAATCCTGTTCGGCTTTGACGAAGGCATTATTGCTGGCGCCCTTCATTTTTTACACAATGAATTTAGTATTACACCGCTCGACGAGGGCCTGATGACGGCTGCAGTTCCGTTCGGCGCCTTATTCGGGGCTCTATTTGCCGGCCCGGCATCCGAACGCTACGGTCGGCGCGCACTGTTGCTGGGTGCCGCGATTCTGTTCATTATCGGAGCCGTCTTTGCCGGGCTAATTACCGCCATATGGATGCTAAGCGCCGCACGGTTGATGCTGGGCGTGGCCATTGGCGTTGCCGCCATGATCGCGCCGCTGTATATCTCGGAAAGCGCGCCTGCCGCTAAACGCGGCATGCTGGTCTCGATCTACCAATTGGCTATTACTCTTGGCATTCTGGGTGCTTATCTGGTCAGTTTCGCTATGGGCAATTCCTGGCGCCTGATGTTCGCGATAGGGGCTGTGCCGGGGATGGCGCTATTCTTGGGAATGTTTCTGCTCAACGACACGCCGCGCTGGCTTGCGTTAAAAGGCCGGCACGCCGAAGCACAAACAACCCTGGCCAAGCTGCGCGGGGTTTCTGCGCAGGCGCCAGGGGTAGCCAATGAACTGGCCTCAATCACTCGCACAGCGGCGCAAGATACCGGCACGGCGAAATGGTCGGATCTTTTATCCCCGTCCGTGAAGCCGGCACTCATAGTCAGCATAGGCCTGTTTCTGTTACAGCAATTAAGCGGTATCAACGCCGTCATCTATTACGCTCCGACCGTGCTCAAGGAAGCCGGCTTCGATTCGCATGCAACACAGCTTATGGCCACTATAGGCATAGGCGTCGTCAATGTCGGCATGACAGTGGTGGGCATGATGCTCATCGACCGCATCGGACGACGCAAGCTGCTGTTCATCGGGTTTGTCGGCACGGCGCTAAGCCTTGGCATGATCGCCATCGGGGCCGCCACCAAGTCTCCTTCGCTCGATGTGCTGGCCATGGCCGGACTGGTGCTGTATATTGCCGCCTTCGCCGCCAGTATCGGGCCCCTGCCCTGGGTAATGATGTCGGAACTCTTTCCCCAGCATGTACGCGGCCTCGGAATGAGCGTCGCCTCGCTGGCCAACTGGGGTTTCAATTTCTTGGTGGTGTTCTCCTTCCCGGTGTTGGTTGCCTCAATTGGCCTAGGGGGTGTATTTGCCATTTATGCCCTGGTTTGCGTGACCGGGATAATCTTCACGGCCAGACGGGTTCCCGAGACTAGCGGTGTAAGCCTCGAAGAAATCGAACTGCATCTTAAAAGCGGCCATCCGTTACGCTTGCTAGGCTCATTTTCAATGGCGGCGCAAGCAGCCCGTAGCGATCAGGGCGCGGTGGAGCAAAGCGTGGGCGACGTTAACGAAACCACGAACCTGATCCGCGCCATTATCGAACTGGGGCCCTACAAGGCCGTCCTCATGCCCATGGCTCACGAAATCGGGCGTGTCGCGCACACCAATGTGCAAGTCCGCCTCGCGTTGCAAGTGGTCTCGATCCGAGCCGATTTTCCGCGGTCAGGGCGCCTGAGACGGGCCGATCTGGCCGGAGAAGCCAGCACCCTCTTCGCCTTTCTGGAACATATCCGGTTTGCATCGCCCGACTTCCTGGGTTCTGTAGGCGAATGGCCCGTGGGAGGCAAGCGTGGATAACACACTGGACTGCGACGTTTGCATTGTGGGCACGGGCGCTGGCGGGGGCATTCTCGCCTACGAACTGGCCAAAGCAGGGCTCACGGTGATCTCCCTGGAGCAGGGTGGCCAGTTGCCCGCCGATCAGTTCAAAACGGTATCGCCGCCAGGCGCCGTCAAAGACTTCGGCATAGGGCCGGATACCGTCTGGCCCAGCGATCCGCACGACAGCCTGTTCATCCACCCTTTGTTTGCCGACGGCGCTACCGGCTCGACCACGCGTCCGAAAAGCGGGTTTCAGCATTTCCAGATCTTGGCTGTAGACGGCTTGCAAAACTTATGGAACGGCGTCAGTGTCAGGTTTTCCGACACCGATCTACACAGCTGGCCCCTGGACTATGCCACGCTGGCCCCCCATTACTCAGCCGTCGAACAGCTTATTACGGTCTGCGGCACGGCAGAAAACCTGAAAGAATTACCCGATGGTGAATTTATAGAGCCCAAGCCGCTACGCCCCGCCGATACCCTGATCGTCCAGGCCGCGCGCGGCCTGGGCGATCCTGATTCGCATGCCATTCCCAATCGCAAAGCCATCAACACCCGCGCCGGCATGACGAGTTCCTGCATTTCAACAGGTGTCTGCACATCAGGCTGTCCGGTCGGCTCGGTCTATAAATTCTCTGCCCGGCTTCTGCCCGAAATCGCCGCCCTGCCCAACTATGAACTGCGCACCCACGCCAAAGCGCTGCGTTTGATGTGCGACGCTGGCACGCAGCATATATCAGGCATCGAATACCTGGACACGCAGACCGGCCGGCACGGCACGATCCGCGCGCGAAACTTTGTGCTGGCCGCAGGCGCCATCGAAACTCCTCGCATCTTGTTCAACTCGGCTGATTCTAGCAACCCGGCCGGTCTGGGCAACCGCAACGATCTGGTCGGGCGGGGGCTGCAAGACAATCCCAAAGTAGTGCTGTCGACCTCCTTGCGCAAATTGTGGGGGAAACGGCGCGACTACGACATTGGCTACGGCGACCTGCTGATACTTTTATCTCGCGGCAAGCTACCCAACGGGTCATCATTCCCATTCATAGGCCATGCCATTCACGGCATTGCCGATGTTCCGCACTACCTCGGCGCCATGAAGCCGTTTCCCCCCTTTGTAAAAGAGCGGCTGGCGCGCATGATGTTCTACAGCTATGTAACTCTTGGGCTGTTCTGCGCCGGCGAACCGACACCGGGTAACCGCGTACGCGTCGGTGGCACCATGGACAAATACGGCGTGCGACAGGTGCAAGTTGATTTCTCCATCCCCAGCGCAGCTCACGCCCAGATGGACGCCATGATGGCCTGGGGCCGCAAGGTTCTGCGCGGCGCCTCGGCAACAAAACTGTACACCACCCGCGATAACAGCGGCACCGGCATTCATTATGCGGGCACGACGCCGATTTCGGCAACGCCCGACGACGGCGTCGTCGATGTCAACCTCAAGGTGCACGGCCTGGACAATCTGTTCATCTGCGATGGCGGGGTTATACCGATACTGCCGGACAAGCACCTCACATTGACGATCATGGCTTTGTCGCATCGCCTGGGCAAACATATTGCCGACACTGTGCGCCGCGACGAACTGACTGCCGTGCAGGTAGCTATGGCCCAGTAGCCGGTAGAGTGATAGCCGGCACGTTCTTGTACCAACGAGTTTGGATTCTTCCGTGAATCGGGTTCAGCGACGCCCTGCCGTTGCAAGCAGGAAGATAGCTGTGCCCAAGCCCCAGGCGCCATTGATGGAAAGAGCCGTTATCACGCCAACGGGATGGAAACCCCCACCCATCGGCAAGCCGTTGATCGGCAACACCACAAACCACGCGACCAGGCTTGGGCCGATAGCGCCAAACACAATCGCTACTATCAGGTAAGCGAACAGGTGACGGGGGAATGAGCGCTCGGACAAGACATATACCAAGCCCCAAATGCCACCCCAAAAAGCGAGTGACCAGATTTTTGGCACGCCAAACGGTGGTGTTGGAGCGAGAGGAAAAGGCTTGACTGAAACAAAGTGAATGGCATGGAGCAAGGTCAACATGCCCTGGTGAAAAACGAGTACCGCAACGAATCCCGCTGCAAAACCCAGCAGATAACGGGACAGGCGATGAGTTGAATCTGTCAAGTGACGACTCCTTAAAGCCGACTGATTATGCGATTGCCTCGCAGGTGCTGATCTTACACCATTTGGGCCAAAGCGTGGCCGCGAGTTGGGATAGTCCAACTGGACGAAACGGCCGGCCACATGCGTCGCCTCGATACGTGATTGCTTTGGCCTCTTCTCTTGGGCCACTTCTCTTGGGCCTCTTCCGAGACCGCCCGAAATTCAGTAGCCACCGTGCGACACAGATGCAAACAAATGTTAGGGTACCTGCGCAAACGGCTGGAACAGTTGCGTTTTGACGCATATTAGGGGTTCTCGTTTACATTGCCTGCCTCTATTTCGCCGACAATGGGACATCACGTTAAAAGTGCAGGAGCAAAATATGAAACGACTACTACTGGCAGGCGCGGCAACCGTGGCGCTACTCGGATCGAGCGCTGCCATGGCTCGCGTGGATGTAGGCATTTCCATAGGCATCCCAGGCTTGATATATGGCGTGCCCGAATACTATCCACCTGTGCGTTATGTAGAACGCCCCAGAGTCGTAGTGGTGCCTGAGCGCGTTTATACACCGGTATATGGCTACGCTCCTCGCTACTATCGCGACGGCCATTACGAACATCGCGGCTGGCGCGGCGAACACGGTCGCGGGCACTGGAAACGCCACGGCGGGCATGGCGATGATGATGATTAACTTGCCTCTGTAGCGTACCAAGTTGCAAAGAGCCACATAGTGTGGCTCTTTTTTTTCTGGCACCCACAAGGGGTGCCGCTACATTTTTGGCAGATACAAGGGGTGCCGCTACATTTTTGGCACCCACAAGGGGTGCCACTACATTTTTGGCAGATACAAGGGGTGCCGCTGCAAGCAACGGGTGCGTTTTGTGGACACCGTCTAGCTCGACAAGACGGCAAGCCCCCCCATATAGGGCCGCAATACATCGGGGACAACAACGCTGCCGTCTTTTTGCTGGTAGTTTTCAAGCACGGCAACCAGGGCCCGGCCTACCGCCAGGCCTGAACCGTTCAGGGTATGCACGTATTCGGGCTTGCCTTTCTCGGGGCGATAGCGGGCCTGCATGCGGCGCGCCTGGAATGCCTCGCAATTGGACACCGACGAAATTTCACGCCAGGTATTTTGCGCCGGCAGCCAGACTTCAAGATCGTAGGTTTTGGCGGAACCGAAACCCATATCGCCGCCGCACAGCAAAACGACCCGATACGCAAGGCCCAATTTTTGCAGAACCGCTTCGGCGTGGCCCACCATTTGCTCGAGAACGTCATAGGACGTGTCAGGATGCACAATCTGCACCATCTCGACCTTGTCGAATTGATGCTGGCGGATCATGCCGCGTGTGTCGCGCCCGCCGCTGCCCGCTTCGGAACGAAAGCATGGGGTGTGTGCGGTGAGTTTCATCGGCAACGCCGATAGCGGCACGATGGAATCACGCACTGACGCCGTCAGGGGAATTTCCGCCGTGGAAATAAGATACAGGTCTTCGCTCGCCACGGCATTGCCTTGCTCGTCAACGCCAGGCTCATCATCCACCCCGCCCTTGGTCACCCAAAACATATCGTCTTTGAATTTGGGCAACTGGCCAGTGCCAAACAAGGTGGAGCTGTTCACGATGTACGGGGTATAGCATTCCAGGTAGCCATGCTCGGTGGTTTGCAGATCGAGCATGAATTGCGCCAGCGCGCGATGCAGGCGGGCGATAGGGCCGCGCAACATCATGAAGCGTGCGCCCGAAAGCTTGCGTGCGGCCTCGAAGTCCAACCCCAGCGGCTCGCCTAAAGTTACATGGTCTTTCGGTTCAAAGCACAAAGGCTGGGGATTGCCATCAGCGGCAGGCGCTGCGGGCAACCAGCGCCGCACTTCGACGTTGTCGTCGGCGGACGCTCCGGCTGGAACGCTGGCGTGCGGCAGGTTCGGCAAGGTCATAAGCCATTCGTTCAGCGCGGCCTGTACAGCAGCCAGTTCGGTTTCCAATTCTTTAAGCCTGGCGGGTATCGCCTGCGATTCGGCCAGCTCCTGGCTGGCATCGGCGCCTTTGGACTTCAACTGCCCGATCAGTTTGGATACCGCATTGCGGCGCGCCTGCAGGTTCTCGGTTTCAACCTGAACGGTTTTGCGGCGCGCTTCAAGCGTGTTGAAGCGTTCGGCATCGAACTCCACACCGCGCAGCGCAAGCCCGTCGATGACAGTGGCCAGGTCTTTGCGTAATTGATTGGGATCTAACATGGTTGATTCAATGCGTTCAAATTAAAAAACGTCGGGGCGACCCTTGTGGTCGCCCGTTCGGAATGGGTGTAGAGGAGGCCCCTGTGGTCGCCCGTTCGATTTGTAAACGAATTATTGTACAAGGCATGGAAGGGCGATCACAAGGCTCGCCCCGACGGCGCGGCGGGTACAGTTTTGTAGCGGCAGCCCTTGTGGCTGCCATCGGCGTTCTGTATATACCGCCTCGATTTTCAAACGATTTTGGCAGCCACAAGGGCTGCCGCTACATGTAGGGATCAATAGCGCTGATGACACGCGCGACGATTTCGTCTGCAGTCTCGCGATCAATGGTTTCGACGAAGCGGGCTGAGCCTGCGCGCACGCGCGCATCCAGGTCGAAAGTCCGTACTTGATTGCAAACCGCTACACCGTTGGTATCGTGGCCAGAGATCGGCACAGCCAGGCCTACATCGCGACTGAAATTTCCGCCACTTGTGACCGGCACGGTCATGCAGACGCCCAAGGCGTTGATCTCCTTGGGCGTGATCACTACAAAGCGGTGCCGATCCTCCATTTCTCGGCCCGATACGGGGTTTGGGTCGATCCGGTACACATCGCCGCGCTGAGGAACCGTGCGCCTGACCATTAGGCCAGCTCGCGATCAACGGGCTCACCTTCACGCGCCCAGGCCGTATCGGCATTGAGCCGAGCGACAGACTTGGAGCCTTTGAGCAGTTCGGTCAAGGAGTAATGCTTGCGAGCAGGGCTGACTGGCCGAGCGGTCAGTTTGCCGCCAGTCACGTCCAGTTCCATCTGAGCGCCGGCGTTAAGGTCGAGCAGTTTAATTAAAGTAGGCGGAATGGTCATCACCAGCGCACCACCTTGTCGACGAATTTTTGAGATTACGGCCATTTGGAGACCCTATTGGTTGGGGATGCAGAATGTGCAACTAATGTAGCACATTTATTGAAGATGTGTGAGCGACGCCATGACGGTTTTGTAGCGGCAGCCCTTGCGGCTGCCATCGGCGACCTATAAATACCGCCTTGATTCTCGATCGATTTGGCAGCCACAAGGGCTGCCGCTACAAAAACCGCCGCAAGAATCGCCTGCGAATCGATCGCGGTCAATCCTTTTTCTTGGCCTCGTCGTCCAACTTTCTGAGGAAGGCCAGCTTCTCGGCAATTTTGCCTTCCAGACCGCGGTCGGTGGGACGATAGAATTTGGCCTTCAGGCCGTCGGGAAAATACCGTTCGCCGGCCGAGTAACCGTGCGGTTCGTCGTGCGCGTAGCGATAGGCTTGGCCGTGCCCCAGTTGCTTCATCAGTTTGGTGGGCGCATTGCGCAAGTGCAAGGGCACAGGCGCGCTGCCATTTTCTTGGGCATAGGCACGCGCCGCTTTGTAGGCACCATACAAGGCATTGGATTTAGCCGCGCAGGCCAAATAGACCACCGCCTGGGCCAGCGCCAGCTCGCCCTCGGGCGACCCCAACCGTTCGTAGATATCAGCGCCATTGAGCGCGATTTCAGTGGCTCTGGGATCCGCCAGGCCGATGTCTTCCACTGCCATGCGCACAATGCGGCGCGACAAATAGCGTGGATCGGCGCCGCCATCAAGCATACGGGCAAACCAGTACAGCGAGGCATCGGGATCCGAGCCGCGCACCGATTTATGCAAGGCGCTGATTTGATCGTAAAAAGCATCGCCGCCCTTATCGAAGCGCCGCAAATTCTGCGAAAGAGACGTTTCGAGCCATTCAGAATCAATCACACGGCGCGCGGCGCCGCGCGCCGATTCTGCCACGACCTCGACCGCATTAATCAGGCGCCGCGCATCGCCGTCGGCCCAGGCAGCCAGTTGCGCTTGCGCCGGTTCATCGAACTGCAATGTCTCGGACTCGGGCAGCGCCGCATTGATCATCGCCATCGCGCGTCGCAACAGCTCTTGCAAATCGGCTACGCCCAGCGACTCAAGCACATACACGCGTGCGCGCGACAACAACGCCGAATTGACCTCGAAGGACGGGTTCTCGGTGGTGGCGCCTATAAACGTGAATAGTCCGCTCTCAACATAAGGCAAAAACGCATCTTGTTGCGCCTTGTTAAAGCGATGCACCTCGTCGACAAATAAAATCGTGCGCCGGCCTTGCCCTTGCGCCACCTGCGCCATCACAACGGCTTCGCGTATGTCTTTGACACCGCCCAGAACCGCCGACATCGCCAGAAACTGGGCGTCGAACCCTGCTGCCATCAAGCGGGCCAGCGTGGTTTTTCCAACACCGGGCGGCCCCCAGAAAATCATGGAGTGAGGCCGGCCAGACTCGAACGCTACGCGCAAAGGCTTGCCCGAGCCCAGCAGATGAACCTGGCCGGCTACCTCGTCGAGCGTCTTGGGGCGCAAGCGCTCGGCCAGCGGCGCGTTGGGCGCCACCCCTCCCGGGAGATTGAAAAGATCCTGGCTAGCCGCCATAGGCATCACATCTTGACGACATCCGTGCCTTTCGGTGGAACAAACTTGAATTCGTTGGCAGGAAGTTTGGGGTTAGCCACAATATGACTTAAATCGATGCGCGTGGTTTGGCCAAAGGAATCCTTCAGTTCCAGACGCGCGGGCATATCATTTTTGAAGCCGATATCGGCATAGGCGAACCCGGCGCCGGTATCGCGCGGCACGGCGCGCAGCCATTGCAAGCCGTCGCGATCAGGCTGGGCGCTAACGATAAAGGCATCGTCCAGCGAGCCCGAGCCAAACAGAATGGCCGCCGGAGAAGCACCTATGGCCTTGTCGACCGTGCGCTCGGTGACCTGGCTTAAATCGGGATCGTACTGCAATACCTTGGTGCCATCGGACACGATCAGCTGCGCATAAGGCTTTTGGACTTGCCATTTAAAGTGACCGGGCCGCTGAAACGAGAATACGCCCGACTGCGGCGGCTTGGACTGGCCTTGCGAGCTAAGGGTTTGCTGAGTGAATGCGCCCGTGGCAGATGCAACCTTGGCCACAAATTGCCGCAGTTGCGTGGGCGCATCGGCCGACCAGGCCAGCACCGGGGTGACCGCCAACAAGACCGCTGCTAAAAAATGTTTACTCTGCATTTGAGCCTTCTCCTGCGGGAACCAGTATTTCACGATTGCCATTGGACTGCATGGCCGAGACCAGGCCGGCGTTTTCCATCTGTTCAAGCAAGCGCGCCGCACGGTTATAACCTATGCGCAAATGGCGCTGCACAGACGAAATCGACGCCCGCCGATTTTTCAGAATAACTTCGACCGCCTGATCGTACAAAGGATCGGACTCGGCATCGGCAAAGCCCGTAACGCTGCCCACGCCATCGCCGGTTTCGCCTTCCAGCGCGCCTTCCAGCAGGCCCTCGACGTAATTGGGCTCGCCCTGCTCTTTAAGTGAATCGACCACGCGATGCACTTCCTCATCGCTCACGTAGGCGCCGTGCACCCGCGTGGGCAAGCCCGAGCCAGGCGGCATGTATAGCATATCCCCCATGCCCAGCAGAGCCTCGGCGCCCATCTGATCGAGAATTGTGCGCGAATCGATCTTTGACGAAACCTGAAAGGCAATACGGGTCGGGATGTTGGCCTTGATCAGGCCGGTGATGACATCGACGCTGGGTCGCTGGGTTGCCAGAATAAGATGTATGCCGGCCGCCCGAGCTTTTTGCGCCAGGCGGGCAATGAGCTCTTCAATTTTCTTGCCCACGACCATCATCAAATCGGCCAGCTCGTCGATCACCACCACGATCATCGGCAAGGTCGACAAAGGCTCGGGTGCATCCGGAGTCAGGGAGAACGGATTCGGGATGGGCTCTTCGCGCTTGTTGGCATCGCGTATCTTGACGTTATAGCCGGCCAGATTGCGCACCCCCATCTTGCTCATGAGCTTGTAGCGCTTTTCCATTTCGCCCACGCACCAGTTCAGCGCGTTGGCCGCGTGGCGCATGTCGGTCACGACCGGCGCCAGCAAATGCGGAATTCCTTCATAAATGCTCATTTCAAGCATTTTCGGGTCGATCAGTATAAGACGGGTCTGGGTGGCGTCGGCCTTATACAGCAAGGAAAGGATCATGGCGTTGATCCCCACCGACTTGCCCGAACCGGTGGTCCCCGCCACTAGCAGATGGGGCATTTTGCCCAAATCGGCCACCACGGGATTGCCGGCAATATCCTTGCCCAGCGCCATCGTGAGCGGCGATGAATTGACATGGTAGGTTTGCGAGCCGATGATTTCGGAAAGCCTGACGATCTGGCGTTTGGGGTTGGGGAGCTCCAACCCCATCAAATTCTTGCCCGGAATCGTTTCAACCACCCGAATGCTCACCAGGCTAAGCGCGCGCGCCAGGTCTTTGGCCAAATTGACGATCTGGCTGCCTTTGACGCCTGTGGCCGGTTCGATTTCGTAGCGCGTGATCACCGGGCCGGCCTGGGCCGCCACCACCATCACGCTGACACCAAAATCGGACAGCTTTTTCTCGATCAGGCGCGAGGTGAACTCAATGGTTTCAGGTGCTACAGATTCCAGAGCTACCCCCGGGGGATCGAGCAGGCTGATCGCCGGCAAGTCACCCGAAGCGCCGGGCTCGATAGGCGCCACAAACAAGGTTTTCTGCTTTTCTTTTTCAACCCGCGCCGACTTAGGGATGTTGGTAATGGCCGGTTCGATGCGTATGGGCTGCTCGTGCACGAACTGCTCGTGCTTGGCTTCAACGAGCTCTGTGCGCTCGGCGCTTTTAACTTCGCCTACCTTGCGGTCTTCATACGCCGCCTTCAACTCGAACACGCGGCGCACTGATTTTTCGATGGCCGACCCGACACGTTCAGCCAAAAATAACCAGGAAAAGCCAAAAAAGAGGCTGGCCCCCACGGCCATTAGAACAAGCAGCAGCAAGGTGCTGCCGGTGGTTCCGACCGACATGGACAAGGCATGCGCCAGGAGTTTACCCAGCTCGCCGCCGGCACCACTGGGCAAATGGGCGCCAAGAGTCTTGAATTGTATGGCTTCGGTGCCCATCGTACCCACAAACAGCAGGAAAAACCCAATCCCGATTTCCCAGTGAACGCGCGGTAAAGTGTCTGTTTTAAGGCTAGGCAGCAACATGCTGGTAAGCCGATAAAACCCGACCGCCACACGCTGCACCAGCAAAACCACCCATAGCCACGCCGAATAGCCAAAGAGAAAAAGCAGCAAATCGGACATGTAAGCGCCCAGCCGGCCGCCCCGATTCAGGGTGACGCCTGCATGCACCGAATGCGACCAGGCTGGGTCGGACGCATGCCAGGTTGCAAGAACCAGCCCTAGCCATACGGCCAGGGCGGCAAACACTATCCAGCGTGCCTCGCGCAGCAATCCGGAGACCCGGGATTGCAGGGGTGAAGGACCGTTGCGCACGTTGCGCGATGAGCGGGGAGATGTTGCAGGTATTCTAGCCATGGACTCATTATAATTGCCTGTTCACTATTTTCGGATTTTCTGTGATGACAACACTCAAACACGCCAAAGTTCTCATTCTGGGATCGGGCCCGGCCGGCTATAGCGCGGCTGTGTACGCGGCGCGCGCCAACCTTTCCCCCGTTCTGGTCACCGGCCTGGAGCAGGGCGGGCAATTGATGACCACCACCGATGTCGACAACTGGCCCGCCGACGTGCAAGGCGTGCAGGGTCCCGACCTGATGCAACGCTTCCAGGCGCACGCCGAACGCTTCAATACCGAAATGGTGGCCGACCACATTGCCAGTGTCGACTTGTCCAAACGTCCCTTTACCCTGAACGGTGACATGGGCGCCTCTTATACCTGCGACGCGCTGATCATCGCCACTGGCGCGTCGGCGCAATACCTGGGCCTGCCCTCGGAGCAGGAGTTCATGGGGCGCGGCGTCTCCGGCTGCGCGACCTGCGACGGTTTCTTTTATAAAAATCAAGATGTTATCGTGGTTGGTGGCGGCAATACAGCGGTCGAAGAAGCGCTGTACCTGTCCAACATCTGCCGTACCGTCACCGTCGTGCACCGCCGCGACAAATTCCGGGCCGAGCCGATCCTGATCGACAAGATGATGGATAAAGTCAACAAAGGCAATATGCGCCTCAAATTGTTCTGCGAGCTCGAACAGGTGCTGGGCGACGCATCCGGCGTAACGGGTGCACGCCTGCTTAACAATCAGACCAAGGCCACCGAAGATATCGCGGTGACCGGCGCCTTCATTGCCATCGGGCACCGTCCCAATACCGAGATCTTCAGCGGCCAGCTTGAAATGGAAAATGGCTATATTGTGACCCAGGGCGGCTTGAAAGGGCTGGCCACCATGACCTCGACCCCCGGCGTGTTCGCGGCGGGCGACGTGCAGGATCACGTCTATCGCCAAGCCATCACCAGCGCCGGCACCGGCTGCATGGCCGCCCTGGATGCGCAAAGGTGGCTGGAGAATGCAGACAACTAAAGGCGGCCTGGCCGACCTGAAACGGCTGCGGCAGAAGGCGGCCGCCACCCCCGAAACGCCAAAATCCGCGTCCGGGACCTCTCCCCCGCATCCACCAATGCCGCCACCACAGGTGATCGTTCCGGATGCCGACGACCAGCGCGTATTTCGGCAGGCGATCAAGGGGGCGGCGCCGCTGCACACTCCCCAACGGGCCATTTTGCCTGCGACGCCAGCCGCGCCTGTCGCTCAATTGCGCCAGCGCCGCCAAGCGGCCACAGGCGCGCAACACGGGCCGGCGACACCGGTGTCGGATCTCTACACCAGCGCCCGGCAGGCGCAGAATGAATCGGAATTCATACGCACCGGCAGTGGCCCGGACCTGATCAAAGGCCTCAAGCGCGGCAAGTGGCCCATAGGCGCCACTCTGGATTTGCATGGCGCCACGCTGGACGAAGCCCGTGGACGCCTGGATCAGTTCCTGCAATCGTGCCTGACGCACCACCTGCGATGCGTCTGCGTGGTACACGGCAAAGGGCATGGCTCGAAAAACGGCACCCCCGTGCTTAAAGAAAGCGTGCGGCGCTGGTTGACCCAACTGGCCTGTGTGCAGGCCTATGCCGAATGCCGGGAACAGGACGGCGGATCGGGGGCCGTGCAAATACTGCTGCGGCAATGAAAAACGCCGGCAGCAATGCTGTCGGCGTTTTTCATTTATCTTTTTTTTGGGGATCTGCTTTGTAATGCACCGTTTGATCGGCTGCCCATGCAGGGCTTTGTCTCCTCACCTGCATGCTAAGTATTGTGCACGAACTTTCCGGTTGGAACACTTAGGGAATACGCTTGGTTGGAACTTTTTTTGCTCGGACCTGACGACGCATCCCACATTTTTCAGCGGCGTTGATCGAATCGCTTGCCGACGAGGGCCGATGCAATATTGATTTTCTGGATATCGATAGCGCCCCCGGCAATGCCCCAGCCCCACGCATCGCGCAAGCGCTGCTCTATCGGATACTCCTTGTTATAGCCATAACCACCCATCAGTTGCAACGCCGATCCGCATACCTCGCGCACCATCTCGTTGGCAAAACATTTGGCCATGGCGCTCTCCTGGGCCGACGGCAAGCCCTCCTGAGCATTGGTGACGGCCCGATAAAGCAGCAAACGCGCCGCATCCACCCGCATCGCCATTTCAGCCAGCTTGATCTGTACCGCCTGGAATTCAACTATCGGCTTACCGAACTGCTGGCGTTCTTTCACATAATCGAGTACATATTCCAGCGCGCCGGTAGCCAGCGCCAGGCTCATGGCGGCGTTGCCGCAACGCTCCAGATCGAAGGCTTCCATCAGTTTCTTGAAACCGCCCGCTGGAACGACCAGATGCGCCAATGGCACTTGGACGTTATCAAAATACATGTCAGCGCTGGGAATGCCGCGAAAGCCCATCAAGCGCTCGCGTTTTCCGAACGTCAAGCCAGGGGTTTCTTTTTCCACATAGACCGCAGCAATGCCTTTGGCGCCCGGTTCGTCTGAAAGGCGACAATAGACGACATAGGCGTCTGAATGACCAGCGCCCGAGCACCAGCGTTTTTGGCCATTGATGATCAGTTTATCGCCCTGGACGACGGCCCGGGTTTTCAGATCCGTGAGCGCGCTGCCGACCTCGGGCTCGGACATGCTGACGGCAACAATCCACTCTCCGGCGCACACTTTAGGCATGACCCGTTGCTTGAGCTCTTCACTGGCAAAATGCTGAATCGCCAGCATGGGGCCAAAACAGGACTCAAAAATTGGAAAGGCGACGGCCGGCGATATTTTGGCCACTTCTTCCAAAACCAGCACTGCATCAAGATGGCTCAAGCCCTGCCCGCCGTACTGCTCTTTAATATTGATGCCCAGAAAACCCATGCCGGCAAACTTTTTGACCCATTCGCGCGATAAGGGTTCGTCGTTTTCTTCGACTTGCCGCGCCACGTCGCGCAACGATCCCATCGCAAACTTGCGCGCCGCCTCTCGCAACTGTATTTGCTCGTGCGCCAGGGTGAAATTCATGATGCAATCCTTTAAACGTAATGGCTAGTACGATTTCGGCAAACCCAATACCTTTTCCGCGATATAGCACAACACCAGTTGCGGGCTGACCGGCGCGATGCGTGGGATAAGCACCTCTCGCAAATAGCGTTCAACATGATATTCCTTGGCATAACCAAAGCCGCCATGCGTCATGACGGCCGTCTGGCAGGCATTGAAGCCGGCCTCGCCCGCCAGATACTTCGCCGCATTGGCCTGGGCACCGCAAGGCTCGCCGCGATCATACAGAGACGCCGCATGGAGCACCATCAGATTGGCCGCTTCAAGCTCCATCCAGCATGCCGCGAGCGGATGTTGAATCCCCTGGTTCTTCCCAATGGGGCGACCAAACACAACACGTTCTTTTGCATAGGCAGTCGCGTGCTGCAACGCAACGCGCCCAAGCCCCACGGCCTCCGAGGCGATCAGAATCCGTTCAGCGTTCATTCCATGCAGAATATAGTGGAACCCTTTGCCGTCCTCACCAATCCGATCAGCCACCGGCACCTTCAGGCCATCGATGAACAACTCATTGGAGTCCACCGCCTTGCGCCCCATTTTCTCGATTTCCTGCACCCGAACGTGGCGGCGATCCAGATCGGTATAGAACAGACTAAGCCCATCGGTATGTTTCGTGACGTGCTCAAGAGGCGTGGTGCGCACCAGAATGAGCATCTTTTCGGCCACCTGGGCAGTTGAAATCCAGACCTTGGCGCCGCTTAACAAGTAATGATCGTCGTGGCGCTCGGCTTTCGTTTTCAACTCGGTCGTATTCAAGCCCGTGTTGGGCTCGGTTACGGCGAAGCACGCTTTTTCGCGCCCCTGAACCAGCGGCGGAAGCATCCGCCGCTTTTGTTCTTCGGAGCCAAACTGCACCACCGGATTCAATCCGAAAATATTCATGTGCACCGCCGAGGCACCAGTCAGCCCCGCTCCCGACTGACTAATCGTTTGCATCATGATGGCCGCTTCCGTAATCCCCAGCCCTGCCCCGCCATATTGTTCCGGGATGCAGATGCCCAGCCAGCCATCACGCGCCAGGGCCTGATGCAAATCATGGGGAAACCCGCCGTCCCGATCTTTCTCAAGCCAGTACTGGTCGTCGAATTGCTCGCATATTTTCGCTATGGCGGCGCGTATGGCGTCTTGCTCTGGAGTAAAGGAAAAATCCATTTTTTTGCGCCTCGAAGATCAGCGAATGAAAATGGCACCCACAAGGGGTGCCGCTACGAAAACGTGCCTGAGGCTTACGTAGCGGCAGCCCTTGCCGCTGCCAAAACGTTTGACAATCAGGTGATGTCTATGAAAGCATACTTGTGACGCATGGACGGCCCTTGTGGCTGCCCATGCGTCATTGCAATCCAGCTTACATATTAGATATCAAGACCTGACCAAAGCCCGAGCACGAAACCTGGGTGGCACCTTCGAGCAGGCGGGCGAAGTCGTAGGTGACCTTTTTCGACAGTATCGATTTACCCATGCTGGCAATAATCAGATCCGCCGCTTCGGTCCAGCCCATATGGCGCAGCATCATTTCGGCCGAAAGAATTTCGGAACCCGGATTGACGTAATCCTTGCCCGCGTATTTGGGCGCCGTACCGTGCGTGGCCTCGAACATCGCAACCGAATCCGACAGGTTCGCACCGGGAGCAATACCAATACCACCGACTTGCGCGGCCAGGGCGTCAGAGACGTAATCGCCATTGAGATTGAGCGTGGCGATCACCGAGTATTCAGCCGGGCGCAGCAGGATTTGCTGCAGGAAGGCATCGGCGATCACATCCTTAACGATGATGTCGCGACCCGTTTTCGAGTTCTTGAACTTGCACCACGGGCCGCCATCGATAGGCCGCGCGCCAAACTCTTTTTGCGCCAGCTCGTAACCCCAATCACGGAATGCACCTTCGGTGAACTTCATGATATTGCCCTTGTGCACCAAAGTGACCGATGGGAGGTCATTGTCGACCGCATATTGCATGGCTTTGCGCACCAGGCGCTGCGTGCCCTCACGCGACACGGGCTTGATGCCTATGCCTGAAGTGGCCGGGAAGCGAATTTTTTTCACGCCCAACTTGGTCTGCAGGAATTCAATCAGGGCCTTGGCCTGCTCAGACTCGGCCGCAAACTCGATGCCGGCATAAATGTCTTCTGAATTTTCACGGAAAATAACCATATTGGTTTTTTCCGGTTCGCGCACGGGCGACGGTACGCCTTCAAAATAGCGCACGGGCCGCAGGCAAACGTACAGATCCAATTGCTGGCGCAAGGCGACGTTCAGCGAACGAATGCCGCCACCCACGGGCGTAGTGAGCGGGCCCTTGATCGATACGACGTATTCTTTTACCGCATCCAGGGTTTCTTCGGGCAGCCAAACATCGGGCCCGTAAATTTTGACGGATTTCTCGCCGGCATACACTTCCATCCAGTGAATTTTGCGTTTGCCGCCATAAGCCTTCGCAACTGCCGCATCCACCACTTTGAGCATAACGGGAGTAATGTCAGCTCCGGTGCCATCGCCCTCGATGTAGGGGATGACCGGCTCATTGGGTACGTTGAGCGAAAAATCGGCATTGACCGTAATTTTTTGGCCCGCTGCCGGGATCTTGATGTGCTGGTAGGACATGAATGCTCCAATGGCTCCGATAGGAGGGTGGGTCGATAGAAATCAGTCTTATATAAGAGTAGTTTAGCCTAAATAGGTAATGATTTTAGCCGCTCTGGTAAAAAGCGGCGCCAAAACGCTGGCAGGGAAGGAAAAAGCTTCATGAACGCTCCGCCAGCGCCGGTTAAACTATTATTTTTACCGACGCGAGCACTCCATGTTCAATCCATCTCGCAAGCAGGCGCGGCAGTTCTTTATCGAGGCCTGGAACAAACACCGCCAGGCAGAACTCGTCACCCCGATGGAAGGCATGATCATCGATGTGATCAGGCAGCATCCTGAGTACCATGCCGACCTGGAACATCCAGATGCCATAAACACCGACTATACGGTGGAACAAGGCAAGACCAATCCGTTCCTGCATCTATCCATGCATCTAGCCATCGCCGAACAACTGTCCATAGATCAACCACCCGGCATCAAGGCGGCCTGGCAGCAATTACAGGCCACGCGCGATGCCCACGAAGCCGCGCACGAAATCATGGAAAGCCTGGGGCAGGTGGTGTGGGAAGCGCAGCGGCTGGGTACGCCGTTTAACAGCGACACATATCTGGAATTGATCAGGCAGCGCGCCACGCGCGGGTAGAGGGCATAGATAATGTAGTGACAGGCCTTGTGCCTGTCATCGATGCAAGACGGCGTCATCGATGCAAGACGGCGTCATCAATGCAAGACGGCGTCTTGGCCGTCGATGTTTATGGCACCCACAAGGGGTGCCGCTACATTAATCGGTGCCTGTCACCTTCTTAATCGGTGCCTGTCACCTTCACAAAACTTATTGCTGAACCGACAAGGGCGATGGCAGGCTGGCGAGCCAGGCCGTGATGTTGGCGATGTCTGTATCGCTCAGTTGCGCAGCCATGGTGCCCATAATGGCGTTCTTACGCAAATTGGACGACGCTGGCGCATTGGCCTGCCCCCGCTTGTAAGCGTGCAGCGCATGGCTGAGGTAGTCCTCGTGCTGACCAGCCAGAATTGGATACGCAGGGCTGATTGGCGTTTTCGCATCGGCGCCGTGGCACGCCGCACAGGTGAATTTTGCGAAGGCGGCCTTGCCGGCAGCCAAGTCAGCAGCCTGAGCCATTGAGCCTGCGTAAAGCAGAAGTACGCCCACCAAGGCGAGAGACAGTTTTTTCATGGGGGCTCCCGATTATTTAAAGCTGGAATAATGTGCGGCCAGATCGGCCATGTCTTGCGGCGACAGGCTCTTGGCGATGGCTTCCATGGTGGGGAACGTGCGCGCGCCGCTGGCATATTCTTTGAGAGCGGCGACTATGTAGGCGGCATTTTGGCCGGCAATCATGGGCACGTGATACACCTCGGGAAATGAGGCATGATAGTCGGCAATGCCGTGACAGCCTATGCACATTGAGGTTTTGTTCAGGGCGGCTTTGGCGTTGCCCACTATTGGCGCGGCATCGGCCGCCCAGGCTTGCCCTGCGATTGCACAGGACGCCATTACGGCTAGTGCAGACAGAGTACGCGTCATCGAAATTCGCAGCTTCATGTTAGCTCTTGATTTGGCATTAAATAAAAATCGATCGATAAAATGCAGACCGACAAACCGTTGGATTGTACGATAATTGCAAAATCCTATCTAGAAACCACTGCTGGCATTGTTATGCTGCCTATAAATACGGACCATAAAATGAGCTCGACCTCCTCCGCTTTTTCTCCCGAACGCTTCGCCGGCACCGAGCGCTATGTCGCCACCGACGACCTGAAACTGGCGGTCAATGCGGCGTTAACGCTACAGCGCCCCTTATTGATCAAAGGAGAACCCGGCACCGGCAAAACCATGTTGGCCGAAGAAGTCGCCGCGGCGCTCGGCCGACCCCTGCTGCAATGGCATATCAAATCCACCACCAAGGCGCATCAAGGCCTGTACGAATACGACGCGGTGTCGCGGCTGCGCGATTCGCAGTTGGGCGACGAAAAGGTGCGAGACATCGGCCATTACATCATCCGCGGCGTGCTGTGGCGCGCGTTCGAGGCGGACGAGCCCGTGGTGATGCTGATCGACGAAATCGACAAGGCCGATATCGAATTCCCCAACGACTTGCTGCAGGAGCTCGACCGCATGGAATTCCACGTCTACGAGACGCGGCAAACCATACAGGCCAAACACCGCCCGCTTATCATTATTACCTCGAACAACGAAAAAGACTTGCCCGACGCCTTCTTGCGGCGCTGCTTTTTCCATTACATCAGCTTCCCCGACCAGGTCACCATGCGCCAGATCGTGGCCGTGCACTACCCCAACATCAAACAGGACGTGCTGGGCGCGGCGCTGAAAACCTTCTTCGCCTTGCGCGACGCGCCTGGCCTGAAAAAAAAGCCCTCCACCTCCGAATTCCTGGACTGGCTGCGACTGCTGATGAGCGAATCCATCAGCGCCGATCAAATCAACAGCACCGCGGCCGACCTGCCCCTGATGGCAGGCGCCTTGCTGAAAAACGAACAGGATATCTCCCTCTTGCAGCGCTTGGCGAGCATGACCCGCGCCGGGCAACGTCGCTAACCTCCACCACGAGGCATCATGAAACAGAACCAAGAATTTCGTCGGGCTCCGGCTCCAGCCACTTTACAAGGATATGGCGTGCGACTGATCCCGCTCGCACCCGCTCATGCGCCCGATCTGGAACATGCCGCCGCCGATGGCAAGCTCTGGCAACTGCGCGTAACATCGGTGCCCGAACCGGGCACAGCCGAAGCATACATTGATGCCGCCATGCAGGGCCTGAAAGATGGCCACATGCTGCCCTTTGCTGTGATCGACGAAGGCAGCCAGAAAGTCGTAGGCACCACGCGCTATCACGATATCGTTCCTGCCGTGGCGCGATTGGAAATCGGCTACACATGGTATGCACGCAGTTGGCAAAGAACCCACGTCAATACCGCTTGCAAGCTCTTGTTGCTGCGCCATGCGTTTGGCGCGCTGGGCGCGCAGCTGGTGGGATGGCGCACCGACAATTTCAACCATGCATCACAGCGCGCCATCGAACGCCTGGGAGCGCGCAAGGACGGCGTTTTACGCCACCATGCCTTACGCCGCGACGGCACCGTGCGCGATACGGTCATGTACAGTCTGAGCGCAGGCGAATGGCCCGAAATCGAACAACAACTGGAATATCAATTCACCCGGCACCATGCTGACTGACTTTTTCTACCATCTGCGCGCCCACAAACTGCCGGTGTCGGTGCAGGAGTATCTGACACTGCTCGAGGTATTGCGTAGCGATGTCATGGCGCCCACGCTCGATGACTTCTACCAACTGGCACGCATGACCCTGGTCAAGGATGAAACGCTGTTCGACCGCTACGATTTGGCCTTCGCCAGCTTTTACAAACAGGTCGAAGCGGCATTTCCAGCCGAAAAGGAAATTCCTCTGGATTGGCTGATCAAACAATTCCAGAAGAACCTCAGCCCTGAAGACAAGGCGGCCATCGAAAAACTGGGCTGGGACAAGCTGATGGAGCTCTTCAAGCAGCGGCTGGACGAGCAAAAAGAGCGCCATGCCGGGGGCAGTAAGTGGATCGGCACGGGTGGTTCATCGCCCTTCGGGCACGGCGGCTACCACCCGGAAGGCATACGCGTGGGTGGCCCCTCGGGCGGCAACCACAGTGCGGTCAAGGTATGGGAAAAGCGCGTGTTCCGCGACTACGATGACCAGCAAGAGCTGGGCATACGCAACTTTAAAATGGCCTTGCGACGGCTACGCCACTTTGCACGCGAAGGCGCCGAACTCGAGCTTGACCTGGACCACACCATTCTCAACACAGCAAAAAATGCTGGCTTTCTCGACTTGCAAATGGTTCCCGAACGCCACAACACTGTCAAAGTGCTGATGCTGCTCGACGTGGGCGGAAGCATGGACGAACACATTGCTCGGGTTGAAGAATTGTTTTCAGCCGCACGCAGCGAGTTCCGGCACTTGGAGGTGTACTATTTCCATAATTTCCCGTATGAGTCGCTGTGGAAAAACAACCGCCGGCGTCATAATGAGCGCTTTGATACCTGGGATATTTTGCGCCGATACAATGACGATTGGCGCCTCATTATTGTCGGCGACGCCACCATGAGCCCCTACGAAATCCTGCATCCGGGCGGCTCGGTTGAACACAACAACAAGGAAGCCGGCGCGGCCTGGCTACAGCGCCTGCTCGATACCTGGTCCAAGGCCGTGTGGCTCAACCCCGAACCCGAAGGCTACTGGCAGTATCGGCAATCTATCGCGCTGGTCAAAAACATGATGCACGACCGCATGTATGGCGTTACGGTCAGCGGGCTGGAACGCGCCATGCAGCATCTCTCGAAATAAACACGGATACCCAAACACATGTTTTTACGTTTAATTAACGCGCTTCGCATGGGGCTCCTGCTCGCCGGCAGTCTGGCGGCCGCCTCGGCCAACGCGTTAGCGTTGCCGACCGGTTTTGTGCAAGGCCCAGCCGTAGAAGGCGTGTCCGAATACACCCTGCAAAACGGCTTGCGTGTTTTACTGGCACCCGACGATTCAAAACCATCCACGACCGTCAACATGACGTATCTGGTGGGGTCGCGCAATGAGAACTACGGCCAGACGGGAATGGCACACTTGCTCGAGCACATGCTGTTTCGCGGCACACCCACCCTGCATAATGCGCTGGCGGAATTTTCCAGGCGCGGCCTGCGAGCCAACGGATCTACCTCCAGCGATCGCACCAATTTTTTTGCGAGTTTTGCGGCCGACCCCGATACGCTTTCATGGTTTCTGGGATGGCAGGCCGACGCCATGGTCAATTCACTCATCGCCAAAAGCGATCTGGATTCGGAAATGACCGTGGTCCGCAACGAAATGGAAAATGGCGAGAACAATCCATTTCAAGTCTTGATGCAAAAAATGCAGGCTACGGCTTATCAGTGGCACAATTATGGCCACAGCACCATTGGCGCGCGCTCGGATGTGGAAAATGTCGATGTCCGACAGCTGAAGGCGTTCTACAAAGAGTACTACCAACCGGACAATGCGGTGCTGATTGTTTCGGGCAAGTTCGATCCTGCGGCCACCTTGCAAACCATCGCCCGGGTGTTCGACAAAATCCCCAGGCCCACTCGAAGTCTGCCGGCCGAATACACGGTCGAGCCGGTGCAGGACGGGGAACGCGAGGTCACGCTGCGCCGCTCCGGCGGCAGCCCGCTGATTGCAGCGCTTTTCCATGTACCCGCCGCAGCAAGCGCAGACTTCATCCCCATCAGCCTGGGCGTGGCAATGCTCAGCGACACGCCGTCGGGGCGGCTTTATCATGCCTTGGTCGACAGTAAATTGAGCACCGGCGTTTTCGCCCTGACGGCCGGTTTGAAACAACCCGGCTACGTTCTTTTCGGCGCCGAACTCGATCCAGGAATGGATCAGCCCAAGGCATTGCAGGTGCTGAACGACACGCTGGGGTCGTTGTCCAAAAAGCCTTTTACACAAGCCGAACTGAATCGTATACGCAGCAAGTGGCTGACCGATTGGCAACAAACGTATGCCGATCCGCAAAGCTTGGCGGGCGCGCTTTCGGAAGCCGCAGCCGAGGGCGATTGGCGCCTGTTTTTTCTGCAACGGGATCGAGTCGGGAACGCCACGCTTGCTCAGGTTCAGCAAGAAACTCAAGCCTACCTCGTGCGCAGCAATCGCACCAATGGCCTGTATATACCCACCGACAAACTCGTGCGCGCGCCAACGCCCGAAAAGACCAATCTGCCGGCCTTGTTCAAAGATTACAAAGGCCGCGAAGCGCCTAAAGCCACGGCCGAATTTGACCCCAGCCCCTCCCATATCGATGACAGCACCCAGCGCACACCGCTGGTTTTGCCCAACGGGGTTGTCAAGCTTGCGCTCTTGCCCAAACCCACGCGCGGTGGCCGCGTCGAGGCCAAATTGCTGATCCAATTCGGAAATGTCGATGAACTGAAAGGCCGGCGCGCAGTCGCCAGCGCCGTCGCAGCCTTGTTGAATCGGGGCACAGACAAGCTGTCACGCCAGGAAATCCAGGACAAGCTGGACGCGCTACAGGCGAGCGTCAATTTCGATGGTGCAGGCAGCGCAGTGGCTGTCGGCATGTCTACCACCCGCGACCATCTTCCCGCCCTGGTTGAGCTGGTGCTGGACATTGTGCGCAACGCAAGCTTTCCAGCCAAAGAGCTTGCCGACTATCAGCTGGAAGTGGCCACCGCCATTAAAAACGCCATGTCTGAACCTAGCGCCCTGGCCTCACGCACGTTGGCGCGCCATACCGATCCGTGGCCTAGCGACGACATCCGCTACACCCCTACCTTTACCGAAGCGCTAGGCCGTGTTGCCGCCTTGAAACGACAGGATTTGCTGAGCTTTCACCAAAAATTCTATGGCGCCGGGAATATCGAATTCGCTGCGGTTGGCGCCTTTGATGCGCAGGCGGTCAAAGCGGCATTGACCAGAGGAATCGATGGCTGGAAAAAGGCTCCCGCCTACACCCGCATTCCGGATCCTTATCGCGTGGTTAACGCCAAGACCTTCAATATCAATACGCCCGACAAGGCCAATGCGTTTTTCCTGGCGACTTTGCCAGTCAGTATCCAGGATACCGACCCCCGCTTTCCCGCCTTGTATCTGGCCAACTATTTACTGGGCGGATCACAGACCTCGCGCCTATGGAACCGAATTCGAGTCAAGGATGGGCTGTCCTACGATGTTCGCAGCATGTTGAACGTGTCCGCCTATGAACCCTCGGGCGACTGGTCCATTTACGCCATACAAGCCCCACAAAACAGCCAACGCCTGGAAACAGCAATACACGAAGAGCTGGCGCGAGCGCTGAAGAAAGGTTTCAGCGCCAAAGAGGTGCAAGAAGGCATCCACTCCGTGCTGAACTACCGCAAGCTGGCCCGTGCGCAGGACGGCGTACTGGCTGGCGCATGGATTGGCTATCTGGAGCAGAACCGTACATTCGAATGGTCGGCCCAAATGGATAAAAAACTGACCAGCCTGACCGCCGACGAAGTGAACGCAGCCTTACGCGACGTACTCAAGCCAGCCGATTTCAGCACTGCTGTGGCGGGCGATGAGGCGAAGATGAAATGATTTTGTAGCGGCAGCCCTTGTGGCTGCCATCGGTATTTTGCTGGGGATGGCTCATGGCACCCACAAGAGTGCCGCTACCCTAAGGCATTTTCGGTTGACGTGTTTACGGAACTGAACGCGTTTCTGGCGCTATTTTTTGGGGCCGTTTTGGGTGGGGGCATCGTTTAGGGTGGGGTCATTCTATCTATTAACACGCCGCAGGGCGAGGGGTGGGTACCGGTCCGGTCCGTCCAGCGGTCGTGGCGCTGCGCGCCCCGACTGCCCGGGTCTGCCTCGTCCAGGCGGGCGTCGGGCGAACTCACTACGCCTCGCAAAAAGCGCGAGGCTACGTTCAGACAGCGCCCGACGACACCCCCCGCCTTCCCTTC
>SCRC01000100.1 GCA_004297945.1 Candidimonas sp.
GCCGGGTGCTGACGAAGGGAAGGCGGGGGGTGTCGTCGGGCGCTGTCTGAACGCAGCCTCGCGCTTTTTGCGAGGCGTAGTGAGTTCGCCCGACGCCCGCCTGGACGAGGCAGACCCGGGGAGTCGGGGCGCGCAGCGCCACGACCGCTGGACGGGCCGGACCGGTACCCACCCCTCGGCCTGCGGCGTGTTAATAGAGAGAATGACCCAACCCAAAACGATGCCCCCACCCAAAACGGCTAAAAAAAAATAGCGACGCGAAACGCGCTCAGTCCCGTAAACACGTCAACCGAAAATACACTAGCGTGCCCAGATGCGAGAAACCGCGTCCAGCGCCAGCGTGGCGGCGTCAGGCGCCAGGCAGTCGATGACTTGCCTCCGCGGTTGGGCGCGCAGCCACGTAAGTTGGCGTTTGGCCAGTTGCCGGGTTGCGGCGATGGCTTGCGCTATGGCGTCGTCCAGGTCCGTTTTGCCGTCCAGATAGTCCCAGATCTGCCGGTATCCCACGCAGCGCATCGAAGGCAGCCCCGTATGCAGATCGCCGCGATCATGCAGCGTTTTCACTTCGGCGAGCAAGCCGCGTTCAAACATTTGCCCGTAGCGCTGCGCGATACGGGCGTGCAGGGCGAGCCGGTCCGAGGGCTCCAGGCTGACAGTGACGTAGTCGTAATCGCTGTCAGCCTGGATGCGTTCCGCAGCCAACAATGCCGACATGGGCTGGCCGGTGATCCGGTAGACTTCGATGGCGCGCTGTATGCGTTGGCTGTCGTTGGGGGCCAGTCGTTTTGCGCTTGCGGGGTCGAATTCGGCCAGTTGCCGATGCAGCGCAGGCCAGCCCAATTGCTGCGCCTGGGCGTCGATGGCGGCGCGGATAGCGACATCGGCCGGCGGCAACTCATTTAAACCGTCGCGCAAGGCTTTGTAATACAGCATGGTGCCCCCGCATAGCAACGGGATCCGGCCACGCTGCAAAATTGCGGCAATCAGCCGCCGTGCGTCCTGGCTGAATTCGGCCGCTGAATAGCTTTCGGCCGGATCGCGTATATCCAGCAGGTGCTGTGGCACTTGTTGCTGCTCGGAGGGGGAAGGTTTGGCGGTGCCGATATCCATGCCGCGATAAATCGTGGCCGAGTCGACGTTAATCACCTCGATCGGCCAGCGGGCCGCCAACGCCAGAGTGGCCGCGCTTTTGCCGGCTGCGGTTGGGCCTGCCAGGCATACGATGGCTGTTTTCACTGGCCACGCATAAAAAGCTTGTCGAGTTCGCCCAATTGCCATTGGACCCAGGTCGGTCGCCCATGATTGCATTGGTCGGCGCGTTCCGTGTGTTCCATTTTGCGCAACAGCGCATTCATCTCGTCGATCGACAGACGTCGATTGGCGCGCACCGAGCCGTGGCACGCCATGGTGGAGAGCAATTCGTTGCGTTGTTCGGTCAGGCGCGGCGAACTGCCCACGCTGGCAAGATCGCGCAGCACATTGCGCGCGAGCGATTCGATATCGCCGCCGGCGAGGAGCGCCGGAACCGCCCGCACCGCCAGAGAGGCAGGGCCGGCGGGTCGAATCACTAGCCCAAGCTCGGTTAGAGTCGTTTCATATTCTTCGGCCAGGCCGATTTCTTTTTCCGTCACGTTAAATACCACCGGCACCAGCAGGTCTTGCCGAGGCAGCCCACGAGCGTCCATAGCGCGCTTCAATTGTTCGTAGACGACGCGTTCGTGTGCAGCGTGCATATCCACCAGCACCAGTCCGTGGCGGTTCTGGGCGAGGATATAGATGCCATGCAGTTGGCCTAACGCCATGCCTAACGGAAATTCCTCAGGTGCGGCGGCCGATCGGGTGTCGGGGTTTGCGGTTGTCAGGTTGGCCATGTCGGTGAGCGGGCGGTACAGCGTCTGCCAGTCGGCGCCTGCTCCTGCAGCTGAATCGCGCAAAGGCATGCTGGTTTGCCTGGTCGGCGGTATGTAAGTACGCCTGATGTCCGGGCTGTGCGTGAAGCGTGGGGCGTTAGTCGGAATTCTGCCTGGTTCGTCATTGGGCTCCGCGCCGTCTGACGGCGATGATTCGGCCAGATCAATGGCCGGCTTCGCGACACTTTGTCCGCCCATTTGCGCCAGTGTTTGGGCAAGCGCCTGGGCCACATAGCGGTGTATCGCACCGCTTTCGCGGAATCGTACTTCGTGCTTGGCCGGGTGGACGTTGACGTCCACGGTGGCGGGATCCACGGCCAGGAACAGAACATACGCCGGTTGGCGGTCGCCGTGCAGCACATCGCTGTAGGCTTGGCGCACGGCGTGCGACACCGTGCGGTCTTTGACGTAACGCCCGTTGACATACAGGTATTGCTGGTCGGCGCGTGCGCGGGCATAGGTCGGACGTGTGATCATGCCACGCAAGGCGATCAGCCCTTGTTCCACATCGACATCCAGGCCCTGTTCGGAAAACTCGGCGCCCAGAACATCCCGGATGCGCTGGGGCGCGCTCGTCGCGCGCCAGTGGCGCTGCGCCTTATCGTTGTGGAACAGGCGAAAACTTACCTGAGGGTGAGCCAGGGCAATGCGTTCGAGCGCATCGACGCAGTGGCCGTATTCGGTGGCCTCGGAGCGCAGAAATTTGCGACGGGCAGGCACTTCATCAAATAATTGACGGATATCGACGGTCGTGCCCTGCGGGCCCGATGCCGGTATTGGCGTGTGCGCGCCTCGGGATAGTTGCCAGGCATGGTCGGCATCAGGCCTGCGCGAGGTTAGCGTCAGTTGCGCCACAGCCGCAATCGATGCCAGAGCCTCGCCGCGAAAGCCCAGCGAGGCGACCGATTCGAGTTCTGCCAGAGTCTGGATTTTACTGGTGGCGTGGCGCGTAAGCGCCAGGTCAAGCTGGGTATGCACAATGCCTTGGCCATCGTCCGTGACGGCTATCCGGCGTATACCGCCGCCTTCAATGCGAATGTCGATGGACTGCGCCCCGGCATCGATCGAGTTTTCGAGAATTTCCTTCAACACCGATGCCGGGCGCTCGATGACTTCGCCCGCGGCAATCTGGCTGATCAGCAGGTCTGGGAGGGTTGCAATGGCGCGGTGTTCGAGCATTGATGGCTTTCCGTATGGGCGGGCGTGCACTGAATGGGCGAGTCGGTGCGACTTGCTCCGGACGATTTTAGCGCCATGGATGCGAAAGTCGCGCAGGGTGCCGCCCCGAGTACGCTATATTGCGATATCTCTTTTACGTGGTCGTGCCGATATGCCTGAATTTTTAAACATGATTTTTCATATTGATCAATTTCTTGGGACGTGGGTCGCACTGTATGGCGCCTGGATTTACCTGGTTTTATTCCTGATAATATTCAGCGAGACTGGCCTAGTCGTTTTCCCGTTTTTGCCCGGCGACTCTTTGTTGTTTGTCGGTGGCGCCTTTGGCGCCTCGGGCCTGATGGATCCGGTATTGTTGGCCGTTTTGTTGATCGCCGCCGCCGTGCTGGGCAATACCGTGAACTATGCAATAGGGCGTTATGTTGGCCCGCGCGTCTTTTCCAGTGATTTCAAGTTTCTGGATCACAACGCACTCATCAAGACGCACGCTTTTTATGAGCGGCACGGAGGGAAAACCATCATTTTGTCGCGCTTCCTGCCGGTTATCCGAACGTTTGCTCCGTTTGTAGCCGGCGTAGGCAGCATGAATTTCCTGCGTTTTCAGTTGTTCAATATTTCGGGTGCTGTGCTCTGGGTGGCCGGCCTGGTAACGCTAGGCTATTTCTTCGGCAACGTCCCCATTATCAAAGAACATCTGAACACCATTGTGCTGATAGGCGTGGGCGCCGCTATCGTGCCTGTGGTGCTGGGCGCGTTGTGGAAGCTGTTTAAAAGAAAGGCCTAGCCGCTGGTGCTCCAGGCCTATCTTTTCTGGTTCAGTCGAATAGCGGATGGAAACAGATCCCAGCACGAAATGAATAGCGCGGCAAAAAGCGGGCCGATGACAAAACCATTTAACCCGAATGTTGCCATGCCTCCCAGCGTTGAGATCAGGATAACGTAATCGGGCATTTTGGTGTCCTTGCCCACCAGCATCGGCCTTAGCGCGTTATCGACCAGCCCGATGACCACGACGCAGAAAATGGTCAGGACGACGCCTTGCCAGATGGCGCCTGTTACCAGGAAATAAACGGCGACCGGCACCCAGATCAGAGCGGCGCCGATGGCGGGCAGCAGAGACAGGAAGGCCATCAGCACGCCCCAGAACAAAGCGCCCTGTATGCCCAGAAACCAGAAAATCAAGCCTCCCAGGGCGCCTTGCGTGGCTGCCACGACAATATTGCCCTTGACGGTTGCGCGTACAACGGTGGTGAATTTACGAAATAAATGTTGCTGGTGGTCTTCGCTAAGCGGTATGACCTGTTTGCTTTTTCGAGCCAGGTTGGGGCCGTCGCGCAGCAGGAAAAACAGCAGATAAAGCATAATGCCCAGGCCCAGCACAAATTCGAAGGTATGCTGGCCAAAGCTTACGGCTTGCGACGCCAGGAACTTGCTGCCTGCCATGGCGCCCGCAGACAGCTTGTCGCGCAGGCTGATGATGTCGCCCACCCCCAGACGATTGAGCGTGTCGTGCACCGAAATCGGCAGCGCGTTGATGATCTGTTCAAAATTGGCGCCCAGGTTCAGTTGCCCAGATCTGATCTGCTGGTAAATGGCCGTGCCCTCTTGCACCAGCAGGCCGCTGACCAGGATCAGCGGAATGATGACGATCAGCACGATGATCGCTACTGTAATAAGGGCCGCCAGACTAGGGCGCCCACGCATTCTGGCCAACAGATGTCTGTGCATCGGTGTGAACACGATAGCCAGAATCACACCCCAGAAGATCGCTGCGTAGTAGGGCAGCAAGACCCAGATAAATGCGGCGGTAACCGCCGCCAGCAACAGCAGGAAGGTGCGAAAATAAAGATTGGAATTGTCCATCCGATCCTTTGGATCAGGCTCGCCGGGCCAGCGGCGGGTTGGAGGCAAAATATTGGTCAATGCCGCCAAGAATAGCGTTGGCGATACGCGCCTGGTGGGCCGGACTGCGCAGCAAGCGTTCTTCTTCTGGATTACTGATGAACGCCGTTTCGACCAGTATGGATGGAATATCCGGCGCTTTAAGCACGGCAAACCCGGCGCGTTCGACCTGCCTGCTATGCAAGGTGTTGATTTGCTTCAATTGGCTTAATACGTGATCGCCCGCGCGTATGGCGTCGTTGATTTGCGCGCCGGTCGATAAATCGAGCAGCACTTGTGCAACCTGCTTGTTGTGAGAGCCCAGGTTAATCCCGCCAATCAGGTCGGCGTCGTTTTCACGTTGCGCCATCCAGCGCGCCGCGCTGCTCGTCGCACCGTGTTCGGACAAGGCAAATACCGACGAACCTCGCGCGCTGGGCTTGATCCAGGCGTCGGCGTGTATGGAGACGAACAGGTCGGCCTTGACGCGGCGCGCCTTTTGCACACGTACATGCAGCGGGACAAAGTAGTCGTTGTCGCGAGTCAAATAGGCACGCATATTGGGTTGTGCATCAATGAGTTTTTTCAGGCGTTTCGCGATGAGCAACACAATGTTTTTTTCATGTGTGCCTGCGCGTCCGGTCGCGCCTGGGTCTTCACCTCCATGGCCAGGGTCGAGCGCGACCAGAATGGGGCGGCCCGAACCCGGGCCGCTCGCCAGCGGTGGTGGGGGCGGCGTATCGGCCCCCCTTTGGGCTCGCCCGGACGGTAATTGCTGGCCCCGAACCGACGGTATGGGCACCTGATCCGGCGAATTCTGCGCCAGGCTCTCCAGCACTTCGGCCAAAGGGTCTTTATTCTTGCCGCTGTCAATAATGGCCATCAGCGGGTCTTGCGCGACCTTGGGGTACAGATCCAGGACCAGGCGGTATTTGTATTCGCCTATGGGCTTTAGCGTGAAGACTTGTGGCGCAATGGCTTGCTTCAGATCGAACACCAGGCGGATCACGTCCGGCCGGTTCTGCGCGACCCGCACCGATGCAATGTAGGGGTCGTTGGGCCGCACTTTGGAAACCAGTTCATTGATTGCGTGATTCATCGACAAGCCCTGGATGTCCACCACCAGCCTGTTCGGGTTTTCAAGCGTGAAATGGTCGGCTTTGAGCTCAGTGTCCATTTCGAGCGTGACCCGCGTGTATTCCTCGGCCGGCCACGTGCGCACGGCCAATATGGTGCCGGCCATCGCCAAGCGCGGAATGACAGGCAGTACAAGCAGGGTGGTAGCGGTCGCTATGAGGCGGCGGCGGGATTGTCCTTTTGAAGACATTCCGCTGCGGGAGAGGGGAGTGTTGTCAGCCATAATTGTCCTCTGGTGCTAAATGCGGTCAGGCAGGCTAATCGTCCATTTTCCATGTAACTGAGGTTTATTTCGAGATCCGGAGGCGGTAACAATGCCCCGGCTTGCTCCGGCCATTCAATTAAAACAACCGCTTCTTTTTGCAAAATTTCTCTAAACCCGGCGTCTACCCATTCGCGTGAATCTCTAAATCTATAAAAATCAAGGTGATAGAAGTATAAGCTAGAAACATTATAGCTTTCAAGCAGCGCATAGCTAGGACTTTTTATTCGACCGGTGACGCCGGCGGCTCGCAACAGCGCTCGGGCAAAGCTGGTTTTACCCGCACCCAGGTCTCCTTTTAGATGAATTCTGCCCCCGCGAAGCCGGGCGCCAAGCGCCGGATGAGTACCGCACAGCATGGGGGCAAGCGCTTGGGCTAACGCAATTGTGGCTTCTTCATCGGCCAAGTAGCATTTAATTGTTTTTAAATCATTATTTTCGTGCATGGCGCGGTGTGGGTTTCAGTGAGAGCCTATCATCAGCCAGAATGGTATGGTCATGGCCGACAGCAGGGTGCCCAGCGACATGATCGCAGCCACCAAGCGGGCATTGCCGCCCATTCTGGCCGCCAGGACGTGGGCGGAAGATGCCGTGGGCAGAGCACCAAATAACAACACTATCTGCCGCTCCAAAGGGGACATATGGAGCGCCCAGCCAATAAAAATCGCCGCAATTGGGGTGAAAAGAAGCCGTACGGCGATCATCCAGCCCATCAGTTTTCCGTCACCCCGGCTGCCCGAAAGCGAGAGTGTCGCCCCCACGCACATCAGTCCGATGGCGATTGCGCAGGCACCCAGCCTGCCCAGGGTGACATCGATAGGCTTGGGGATGGGAATGCTGAGGAAGTTGGCCAGCAAGCCCAGAACCGTTGCAATAATAAACGGATTGCGCATGATCTCTTTGAATATCTTGCCGCCGTTTTGTCGAGCCAGGGCATGGACGGCCGCCATATTGCTGAGAGGCACGGCGAAGCCCACGATAACCGCCATGATGGTCTGGCCAGCTGCACCCCCTAAGCCGCCGGCAAGCGACAAGCCGATGAAGGTGTTGAAGCGGAAGGCGCATTGGGTGGCCGAGGCATGGGCCGTCGGGTCGGGCCGAAATAAGGGCACTGCCAACCAGGCCATGGCAATGCCAAAACTCATGACGGCCATGGTGGCCTCGAACAATAGCGAGGCGTTGCCCAGGCTAAGAGGTGTTTGCGTCAGGGAGTGAAACAACAGGGCGGGAAACAGCACGAAATAAACGAGTTGCTCTGCGCCATTGAAAAAATCACGCGAGAAGTTCAGCTTGTGAAGTAAAAGCCAGCCCAGAGCGATGAGCATGAAATCGGGCAATACGAGTGGGATAACGGACATAATGCCGGGAGGTAGGGTCTAGGGGTAAATGCGGCGTTTCGGCGCGAATCAATCATGCTATTCTGCCGAACTTGATATTTTAGGGCGCATGGCATTGCCACGCGCCCTAGTAATTATCAATGATTATATTGTCCTTCAGGAGGGGATTTCATGGTTTTATTTTCCAATAAGCTTTTGGTGCTCGCGCTTGCCGCCGGCTCTGTCTTTGCTGTGCCAGCAGCGCAGGCCGCCGCCTACCCCGAGCATGCCATACGGGTCATCGTACCCTTTGCTCCGGGCGGCTCCACCGACATCGTCGCGCGTATCGTTACACAGCGCATGGGCCAGGTGCTGGGCCAGACCATGGTAGTGGAAAACAGGGGAGGTGCGGGCGGCGCAATTGGCGCAACCGAAGCCGCGCGGGCCAAGCCCGATGGCTACACATTGTCCATCGCCACGGTTTCCACTATGGCGGTCAACTCCGCCTGCCGTCCGCACAACCTGAGCTACAACCCGCTTACCGACTTCCTGCCTGTCACCAACTTCGCCAACGTGCCTAACGTGATCGAAGTCAATCCGAAATTCCCGGCGAAAGACTTCAAGGAATTTGTCGCTGTTCTGAAGAAAAACCCGGGCAAGTATTCGTTTGGCAGCTCCGGCACCTGCGGCGTACTTCACTTGTTTGGCGAAGCCTTCAAGATGGCTACCGGCACCGATATCGTGCATGTGCCCTATAAAGGCTCGGGCCCGGCAGTCATCGACGCAGTAGGCGGTCAAATTGAAATTCTGTTCGACAACATGCCGTCGTCAATGCCGCAAATTCAAGCAGGCAAACTGCGCGCCCTGGCTATCGCCTGGCCTGAACGCCTAAGTGCTCTTAAAGACGTGCCGACTTTGGCCGAAGTGGGCTATCCTCAGCTGAACCAGTCCGCCTGGTATGGTTTGCTCGCGCCTAAAGGCACCTCGGTAGAAATCATCAACAAGCTGCATGATGCCGCCGTGGCAGCCCTGAAAGACCCCACGGTAATAGCCGCGCTTGAGAAGCAGGGCGCAAAACCTTCAGGCAATACTCCCGCCGAGTTCGCCAAGGAAATCAAAGAGCAGTACGACTGGGCCAAGGATGTTGTCGCCAAAGGGCATATCAGCCTGAAGTGAAACTTTGTAGCGGCAGCCCTTGTGGCTGCCATCAAGGCATTGGAAAGCAATGTTAAAATGTCTTGAGAACCAGTGTTTACAAGGGCAATGCCGATATCCGTGTGGTTCGTGTTGCATGGGTTCTCAAGCAAGCTCAGCAGGTCTCCATAGTTAAATGGATATAACTTTCCCCTCCTGAATATTTGGGCACCTGGCGCCGAAAGGGCTGGCGTGAATGCGCTTAACATCGGTGAACCCCCTGTGCAAACGAGGCAATACCGAGCGAAGCCTGCATCATGCAGGAACGTGTAGAGACTCGACAGGCGCAACCTGCGGCTATGGCCATGGTTAAGATAGAGTCCAGACCACAAACCGCAAGGGCGATGAAAATCGTAGTGGTATGAAGGGAAGATTGCAGGTTCGATTCCTGCTGGAGACACCAGCTATCAATATACAGACCTCCGCAGCCTTATACGAAACCCGCATGTTTACTGGCATAGCGGGTTTTTTGTTGTCTGTGAGTGTCTGCATGAATGGATAGCCAGCGGCGTTAGATTGGGGGTATGTTAGGGGGGGGGCATCAAATGGCATTCTTGCAGGAAATACCCCCCACCATGGCGTTCAAAGACATTCAATGCAGACAGGCGGTCTCCCGGGATAAGCCCTATAAGCTGGCCGCAGGGGGCGGCTTGTTCCTGCTGATCAAGCCTAATGGCACCGAATAGTCGTATGCCGTATCTACAATATGCTTGTTATATAAGTATTTTGAATCTACAATTAAGGCTATGGAAATCGCTTTCGACCCAGTCAAAAATCGGCGTAATATCGTTGAACGTGGTTTGGGTTTTAGTCGGGCTGCGGAGATGGATTTCGAAACGACCATATTTTTTATTGACGAGCGAAAAGATTACGGCGAAATTCGCCATATCGTCGTTGGATACCTGGATAGCCGTTTGCACATCCTGTGTTATGTGGAGTGCGACACAGGCATTCGAGTGATTAGTTTTCGTAAAGCCAATATGAGGGAGGCGCATCGCTATGACAAACCGCTTACCATTAACAGATAGGGACGGTGAAGTGCGCGAGCTCAGCGCCGAAGAGTTCAAACGGGGTAAATCGTTTTCGCAATTGCCGGCGACAATGCAGGCGAAGCTGCGTGCGCTAAGAGGGCGGGGGCCACAACGCTCGCCCACCAAAATACAGACGGCTGTGCGCTACGATTCAGAGGTGTTGCAGCATTTCAAAAAACAAGGCCCGGGCTGGCAGACGCGCATGAACGAAGCGTTGAAGAAAGCGATTGAAGAGGGGATTGCCTGATCGATGATGAGCCCCCAAGTGTAGGGGAGGCTATTTGTCTTGCGTGTTGAAGCCAACACGGCCACACCAGAACCGCTATCCCGCCCATTGCCAGAGTTTCTGGCATCCATTGCATGGCGGGGCCGACCAGACTTTCCGTCACGCAGGCTACGAAACGTCAGAGGCGGCAGCGTCCTGATCGTTTCGACCCTTTCTCTTGAAGTTTTCTTCATCTTTACAATAGGCAAGCGAATCTTTAACTATCCCCGCCAACCGATACAGGTTTTCGGGTTTGTCCAATAACACATGGTTGCCGCTTCCGACCTCTAGGCCGGCCCGCAACGTTTCGGCTTTATGAACGTCGGTGAAGGGTGCAATGAACTGAAGCGCCGGGTGTTTTTTGTCGCCCCAGAACCGAAAAATCCACCGATTGGATTTGCCGCCGTATATAACGGAAAAGTATGATTCCGTGTCTCGTGGCTGTAAATCCTCGCCGGGTAATAAATCTGTACAGATATTGAATAGGTTGCGCTCTACTGCTGTGGTAACGATTTTTGGGTTGTTCGGGTCAACGATTGGAGCATCGGCGTCAGGAACTGATATTTCTATTAACTCGAGCGTTGCGGGTGCCTCGGATTTCGACAGGCTCGTCGCCACCATAGCACTGATAGACTGCGTCACCGCCTGCTTGACGATCGGCTGTACACTCGCCAAAAATTTGCCGTTCATCTGTTTTTGTATATTCGCACGCGAGGCCATATACCTAACGAAATCAGTATCGCAGTCACGCAGCGCCGACGTAATTGCCTCTTTGAATGCAGTCAGATAAATATTTTCTTCGGCCAGGGCTCGTAGCGTAGCGGGCTCCAACTGGTCATAGCGAAAGCACTGCATATGTTCGGCGATATCATCGTCCGGATTCTCGAAATCGACTACCAGGAACGGATCTCGATCCATGATGTTGGTTTTTGCCAAGTCCGTGAAAAACCGCCATTCGCGTCCGTTTGTAATGGCCGCCACAGCCACATCTGGTGTCGCGTTGTAATAGCGTGACAGCTGTGGACAATGGTTCGTCAGATCTTGCGCATATGCCTTGGCTTCAATGAAAAGAACGGGGGTTTCGATGTTGAATAAAGCATAATCGACGCGTTCGCTCGCCTTCACTCCTGGAAAATCGGCGCCATATTCGGCCTTTACTTTGGTTGGGTCGTACGGACTGAAACCCAGTATGTCCAGGAGAGGCAGGATAAGGGCTTGTTTGGTGGTCTCCTCCGTCGTGCAGTGTGCGCCGACCTTTTTCACGTGCTCCACGTGGTTTTCGATATGCCTTCTAAACTCCTCCAGGCTAGGTTTCTCTTCCATTTACATCTCCATGTTTACATTTTTACATTAAGTTCAACTTTCACTATCTGTAGCCCAACGTTTCACTCCCACTGAGCCACCCCATGATGCCCTGAGCATGTCCCTCGGTGAGAGCGGCTAAAACTGTACGTTCCGTCCCGACATTGGGCCGTGGCGCCGGATGGCTTTGATCCGTTCTTCGTATGGGCAGGAGAGTGCACAACTTCGCCGTTTTTGTTCGTGTAGTGGCCATGCTCAATGAGGCTGCTTTCCTGCGGTGCTTGGTACCCGGCTTGCTTCGGCGTTGATTTCGCCCAGGTAGTTAGGCTGAGAAAGCTCAAGCATACTGCTGTGAGGATGGTGGCCACGCGAACTTTGTGGGTGGTTTTCATTATCTCTAGATTATTTTTGTTAGGCGGAAAGGCTCTCCGCCATCGCGCGTGGCTGTATGCGTTTGTAACGCCATAGGACAAAAGTAGCAACCTTTCGGCGAATATCGGGAAGAGCTCCAGCGACGTTTTTATGACGGTACTTTTGACGGTATTTATAAGTTGTGATTTTATATATCGTTTATATACAGGGTATTCAAGCCATAGTTCGCCGTCTGCTGGGACACCAGCTATCAATATACAGACCTCCACAACCTTATACGAAACCCGCATGTTTACTGGCATAGCGGGTTTTTTGTTGTCTGTGAGCCGTCGCTTATGGCGTGTACCCGGCGTTGAGTCTGAACCAGGCGCAGTCTTGGAGCGTATTCCGGTGAAGATGACCGCCGATTCCGGTCTATCGTGACCGCTGCGCATTCGATGATTTGGTTAGTTTAATTATGTAATCACGAAAATGCCTTGCCTTATATTATTAGTGTAACTACAATAATTATATGGAAATAACCTTTGACCCGGCCAAAGACAAAGCCAATCAAACCAAGCACGGTGTCTCGCTTGGACTGTCCAATGAGTTGGACTGGAAAGAGGTGTTGGCAAAGCCAGATACGCGTCGGGACTATGGCGAGCTGCGAGAAATCGGGTATGGCGTGATTGATGACCGCTTGTATTGTGTGGTGTTTACGCAGCGGAATAGCCATATGCATATCATCAGCCTACGCAAGGCGAACAACAGAGAGGTTCTAGACTATGTCGAGCAAACATAAATTGATAATGCCTACACAGGCAGAAGACGTGGCGATCAACGCTGGTATTGCCGCTGACTCAGACACTTACGAATTGAGCCAGGCCGAGTTTAGACAATTAAAGCGAGTCGGACGCCCTCGTAGCGAATCGCCCAAGGTGGCGCTGACGGTGCGGTATGACGCGGACATCATCGCAGCATTCAAGTCTGGGGGCGAAGGGTGGCAGACGCGGATGAATCATGCGCTGCGGGACTGGCTGCGGACTCATCGGGCGTGAGAGATAGACAAATGCGGCTGGTAGCGGTTTTTCCAGGAGCTGGCCGGCAGAGGAATCTCACTAGAGGCGGAGGGGTATCGAGCGAGGCCCGATAGGGCAAGGCAAAGAAAAGCCCGCCGGAGCAGGCATATTGAGTGATAGTCGTCTGTCAGTGCACATGCTGCGAATTGATCTGGCTTACGACCAGACGATCCAGATCGGCGGCGCTGTAAACCACGGTTCGATCTGTATAGCAATGCGCTAGTATTGGGGGTGGGTTTGGAGGTATCTTTAGATATGAATTTTTTCTATACCGTTTATTAATGCTGTTTACAAGCCATAGTTCGCCGTCTGCTGGGACACCAGTTACATGTTAAACAGGCACTCAAGAGTACCTGTTTTTTTCTGGAATCAATAACTTAATGAGAAAAACTGCCCATTAGCGGTAACGCAGTGTCCAGCACCGCCCATCGCTTGACTCTCCCACTACTTGTCTCACAGAATGATCATGGGACATATTTTCAGGAATGGTACAAGTTCATGGAATCGAAGCTAACGAAAACGAAGGCCGCCAAGCTTTTTCCGGTAGGCAAAGAGTAGCCAGAACGATGTATTTTTTCGCGTAGCGTTTCACCCAAAATTAGACCCACTCCCACTGCGGCTAGGATCGCGCCGATTACGGTAAGTGCCAGTATGGCAATTGCGCTTCCCATCCTTCCTGAATAGAAGCGATGACCGCCATGAGTACCCAGGAAGAACTAAAGCAGGTAGGCGACGCCGACGCTCTTTTTGTTTGCGTCGTGGAGCATAGTTTGGGCGGCAGGACTGGTGTTCATAACTTCTCCTCGTTTATTTGTTCTAGGACTTAATATTTAAGCTGTTGTGGGGCCAACGTGGCCCGCAGCGATCGCCTGACAGATGACCGCGTGATCACATTACTGCGACCTTGGATAGATCCCGTACGAACTATTGTCGTTTGAACGGGGGCTTCTTGGTGCAGCGGGGTCGCCGTACAAGCTATTGGGCGGATCTTGCCTGTCCGTGGGCGAATTGCCGGTTTCGTCGCGCTGGTTATCGCGCTGGTCGGAATAGGGTTGGTTGGTGCTGCTGCTATCCTGAGCACCATAGCTGGGCAGTCGGAGCGAATTCGGGCTGCTCTGCATATGTGGCTGCTCGTTGCTATCATTACTAGCGCCGAAATTCGGAATTCGCAGTTGTCCGGCAGCAGGAAGAGTCGTCATCAGGGCGACCAGTGCAAGCAATAGCTTCGTGATAGTTTTCATTTTTCCGTTTCTTCTTGTGGTTTGGGCCGCAATACTTGCCCTTGTTGTGAAGCTTGTGTGTTTGTAATGCCGAAGGGCAAAAGTATCAAGTTTTTAGTGCATATCAAAACCCGCGCAAACCTAAAGGATGAACTTTGTTATGAATTCAGCTCAGCGTCAAGTCGAGATTCCTGCGGTCTATATGCGAGGCGGCAGCAGCAAGGGCGTGTTTTTCCTGGTCGAAGACCTTCCTGCTGATCCGCTCGCGCGCGACGCTGTTTTGCTGCGCGTTATCGGTAGCCCCGATCCGTATGAAAAGCAGCTCGACGGCATGGGAGGGGCGACATCGAGCACCAGCAAGATCGTGATAGTAAGCAAAAGCCGCCGGCCGGGCTGTGATGTCGAGTATTGGTTCGGACAGGTGGCTATTGACCGGCCATTAGTGGACTGGAGTGGCAATT